>JAQTRU010000003.1 GCA_028711655.1 Patescibacteria group bacterium | reverse complement strand
TTCCGCGCGGAGCCGAGGCGTTTATCCTGGCCGTAAGTAATGGTTCAGTAATGGTTTGGTTGCTGCTGGGAGTAATAATTTGAAATATTGGTCGGTTTTCCGGTTTATGAAGATTGTCATATTCGGTAGGCGGAGAAGCGGTTATCGTTGAGGTGGCCTTAGCCCAAGCCAAAACTCGGCTTTCCCAAAGCTCAAATTGCGGGTCCTTGCCGGGATTTTTTGGCTCCGGGCCGCGGGGATCGTCTTTGTCAACATAATAAAGAAGGCAGTGGTCTTGTTTATAAATTTTTTCTTCAAGGAAGCTTTCCGGCGTGTAGACGGTGGCCAGCAGTCCGGAAGCCAGATCAATTTTTATTTTTTCCCCAATTTCTATTTCTCCGTCCAAAACCGGTTTTCCGGTTTTTACTATTTCCGGGCCCCTGAATTCTTCTACGGGCGTATCCCCCAAAACCTTTTTCATGAAATTATGCCAGATGGGCGCGGCCACCACGCTTCCGTCCGCGCCCCTTTTCATGGCCGCATTGTCGCTATTGCCCACCCAGACGCCAGTTACAATCGAGGGGGTGTAGCCGACCGTCCAGGCATCATGATAATCATTGGTGGTGCCGGTTTTGGCCCCTACTGGACGCGAACCAAGAGTAAGCCAGCTATTCTCGCCGAAAATATATGACCGGGCTCCATTGTCAGATAAAATATTATTGATCATCCTGGCGATTTTCGGGTCCAAAACTCTTTTTTCTTTTGGTTCTCCCAATTCTTCAATCACGTTTCCGTTTTTATCCTCTATTCTTAGGATAGCCGCAATCGGGTTAAATAGGCCTTCTCGGGCAAAAACACCATAAGCGTTTACATGTTCAAGTAGTTTTACTTCCCCTCCCCCCAAAACCAGAGAAAGGCCGAAGCGATCGCGGTCCGACAAAGAAGTATAGCCAAAATCGGCAGCTAAACTCAAAACATTATCTATGCCGGCCAAATAAATAGTTTTTACCGCCGGAATATTAAGGGATCCGGCTAAAGCTTTCCTTATTGTTACCGGCCCGTGTTCCCGGCTGTCATAGTTGCGGGGTTCATAAGGATTGGACGGATCAATTGAAAAATTAGTTACGACATCGTAAAGAATTGTGTCTGGCGTATAGCCCCTTAAGAAGGCGGCGGCGTAAACCAGGGGTTTTAGCGAGGAGCCGGGTTGGCGCAGGCTGGTGGCGACATTAACTTGGCCGTGAATTTCATCGTTGAAAAAATCGCGGGAACCGACCATGGCCAGAACCTGGCCCGTCTTGGGGTCCAAAGAAACCAAAGCGGCGTTGGCGGCATTGTAATTTTTTTCATTTTTTTCCGCCTGGGCGGTTACAACCTCTTCGGCTATTTTTTGTTTGTACAAATCAAGGGTGGTATAGATTTTTAAGCCTTCCTGTTCAATCATTTTTTCTCCATATTTTTCAGAAAGCATCTCCTTGATATACATAACGAAGTGGGGGGCTATTATGTTTTCTGTTTGTTTTTTAAATTCCAAAGAGAATCGTTTGGCGGCCTCGGCCTTAGCTTCGGGAATATAACCCTGTTCCTTCATTAAATCCAGGATATAGTGCTGGCGGTTTATTAAGAGGTTTAAATTGGAGCCATAGGGAGAATAGCGGCTGGGAGCTTGGGGAAGGGCGGCTAAAATCGCCGCTTCAGCTAAATTGATATCCCTTACGCTTTTGCCAAAATAGCGCTGGCTAGCCGCTTCCACGCCGTAGGCGGTTGAACCGTAGGGAATTTCATTAAAATACATTTGCAGAATTTCGTCCTTGGTGAATTTTTTTTCAATTCCATAAGAGAGAATCCACTCTCTTATTTTTCGCGTAACCGTCCTTTCCGAGGTGAGAATGGCATTTTTAACGAATTGTTGGGTCAAGGTTGATCCCCCTTGGGCCCGTTTTCCCCGCAAAGTCTGCCAAATCACGCCGCGGAAAATCCCCCAGATGCTGATGCCCCCGTGTTTATAAAAGTTTTTATCTTCAATGGCGATGGTGGCCCATTTTACATAGTCGGGAATTTCTTCCAGATTTACCATGGTCCTTTTTTCGTCGCCATGGATTTCGTAAAGGATAGTTTCGCCGGTGCGGTCATAAATTTTTGTGCTTTGCGCCACCTGCCTTTCCATTAGTTTATTTGGATCAGGCAGACCCCGCGAAATCCAGGCGACAAAAATCAATCCAAAAACCGCGATGGCCAGGAAAGAAACAACAAAAAATTTTAAAACCCGTTTATTCAAAAAGAAAGCCCAAAAAATTTCCCCAAAGCTTTTGCCCTTAAAGTTGAACTCTGGCTTTTTGTTGATTGAACCGATTTTAAAACCGCTCCCCCTTTTGGGGGAGATATAATACCTTTTTTTCTGGTTGCGCCATGACGGCCTATTTTTATTTGGGCGGGAGAGATGAGGAATGGGCATAGCTTAGTAAACCCCGCAAAAAAATGTGTTGCCCGTTCTGCGTCTATTGGAGAAAGTGTCTCGAATTTCAATAAGCGCGGGGCCGCGACAATTTATTACATCTCCGATTTTGTCAGAGATTTTTTTGCGCGAGGTAAAAAATTAAAAAGTTTAAAGTTCATAAAGTTATTGTTTTTATGTTGTTTACTTTATAACTTTATAAACTTTTAACTCCTTAGATATTTAGCGGCAGTTTCCGGAGAAACGGAGTTTATGACAATTCCGGAGCCAAGTTCCACACCGGCCCAGACACTATCTCGTGGCTGTATTTTCAAATAAAGATGCTGATTTTTATCAGGGGTGACATTATGAAGAAAATAATTGAAAGATAATCCAAGTCTCTGCATTTTAGTTAAGATTTTTTTAAGGATTTTGGCAAAGGATTTTAATTCATCGGGGTTCAGCAAAGCAATGTTGTCCAGGTGCCTTTTGGGGAAAATCCAGGCTTCATAGTGGTATTCGCTGGCATAAGGAGCGAAAGCGGCGATATGTTTATCGGCAAAAATTTTTCTTTTTCCCCTCATTTCCTTTTTAATAATATCGCAATAGGCGCAACGTCCGGTCTTGGTTTGGTAATTTTTTACGGCTTTTTCTTCTTCGGTTAATTCCGGCGGAATTATGGCTGTAGAAAAAATTTGCGAGTGGGCATGGACGATTGAAGCTCCCGCTTTTGAACCTTGATTTTTAAAGCATAAAATATATTTGATTTTTTTATTTTTTGCCATTGCTTTTGTGCGCCGTATATACATCTCAAAGACTTTTCCGATCTGGGCCTCGGTTAAGTCAGCCAATTCCTTTGCGTGGATCGGAGTTTCTATTATTACTTCTTGGGCGCCATAGGCTTTTTTGTTTTTTAATTCTACGGCCGGAAAGGCGTTTTTTACCGTTAAAACTTGCCAATTTTCGCTGCTGTTATTTGTCGGCAGCCAGTCGGTAATATTGGCTTGATTGATATTTTTTGGGCAAAAAGGACAGGATTCCATTTTTTTTATTACGGTTTTTTCTTTTATGTCTCGCGGCCTGCCGGCCCGGCCGGGAGTAATGATTACGTACTTATTTAATAAATAGGATTTCCTGATTTCCGATTTTGTTTTTATCATAGACTTAAAATAATTATTTATATTATCCATTATATCAAAAAAAGAAGATAATTTAAAGGTTCTTTTTTATTAAGGGAGGTTGCCAAAACGACAAACAGGGAATAGTTTTTAGCCCTTGCCTTTTTGTTTTTTTTCTGTTATATTATTATAGAGCTTTTAGCAGAGAGCTTTTTCTTGTTTTTTGGCGAAAATGTTATATTGATATTAGAAGTCGCGGGCGCATAATTTTTGCTCGCCAGGCGCCTACCATTGAATTAATGGCGGGTTGGCGATTGGCCAGAGCGCGTCCCTAGCTTGCCTACCAAAGCATGGGCAATTAGCTCAGTTGGTTAGAGCGCATCGCTGATAACGATGAGGTCGGAGGTTCGACTCCTCCATTGCCCACTATTCAGGCGGCGGGTCAGGCGGGATGAGGATCTGCGCATGCCCGCTAATTGGCAAATAACAAATAACTTCATAATTTTTATAACCGGCCAGTTCGACAGCAAGAGCCGGGGTTAATTGACGCGGGGTAGAGCAGCTGGCAGCTCGCCAGGCCCATAACCTGGAGGTCGTTGGTTCGAATCCAACCCCCGCAACAAACTTAGTTTATAAAGTTAGAAGTTAAAAAGTTTATAAAGATGGCTTGATGCGCTATTTTTGAATTTATGAACTTTTTAATTTTATAAACTGTGTGCGCCTGGGTAGCTCAGTGGTAGAGCAAAGGACTGAAAATCCTTGTGTCGTGAGTTCAATTCTCACCCCAGGCACCAGTATGAGGCTTTTTAGCTTTAAAAACGGAATTATAATTTTTACGGTTGCCATTATCACCATCCTTTGTTTTTATTGGTGCGATGGTTATAATAAGGCAAAAATTCAGGACGAAACCATTGGCTTCGGAGAATACGTGAAGTCCGATGTTGTAAAAATAAAAGAAGCCATAAAAGAAATACCCGATATTTTAAAAGAAAGCGCTGAAAGCGGGGATAAAGTAAAAATTGGTTCAATCAACAAGCTGGCTGAAGCCTTGGAAATTTACAACATGGAGCAGGGGCAATATCCAGGGGCGATAGAAGAAATTATAGGCGTCTATATAAACAGCGGGATTATTAAAGAAGAAAGCTTTTATTACAAACCTGAATTCGGGAATAGCGGCTACACGATGGGAATTGAACTGGGCAATGGCGAGACATATGAAGTGAGAAACTAAAACGGGGCGCTATGCCCGCCATTTACGGGGATTAGCGTAGTTGGTTATCGCGCATGCTTTGGGAGCATGAGGCCGCCAGTTCGAATCTGGCATCCCCGACAGGCTTTGGCAGGCGGGAGACACGAGATTGTGGGCTTAAATTTCATTTCCCGGCTTACCACATTAATTTTTTATTTTTTAATATTTTTATGCCAAACATTAAATCAGCCAAAAAAGAATTGCGCAAAAGCGGGAAAAAATCATCTTTCAACAAGAAAATTAAAGAAAATTTAAAAAGTTTGATCAAAAAAAGCCGTAAGGCGATAGAGGCTAAAGACGGTCAAGCTAAAGATTTTGTCTTTCAAGCCATGAAAGCTCTTGACAAAGCCGAGCAGAAAGGTATAATAAAGAAAAATACCTGCAATCGGAAGAAATCAAGATTAAACAAGCTGTTCAATCAAAAGATAAAATAGATTTTATCCATAACAAAAAATTAGGAATAACTTTTATCCCTAATTTTTTGTTTTTCAGTTGATTTTTTTTGTTCTTTTTTTAAAAAACTATAAGTAGTTTTGGAATCCCCCGCAAGGGGGATTTCTTTTTGCCTATATTTTTTGAATAAATAAATTAAGCAAGGTCTGGGTTTCGCCTTGGCCGGTTTTTACCAGATATTCTATTTCCACTAATTTGTTTAGGGCGCTTTTTAAGCTGATTAAATTGAAATTACGCACCTGGTTTATGCTTTTTTGCGCGACAAACGGATGGAGTTTGAGGGCTGTAATAATTTTTCGGCTGGAAAGCCTTGAATCCAGAGCCTGCCTTACTTGAAGTAAAATTTTGAATTGCCTGGTAATCATGTTTAGAAGATAACCGCTGGATAAACCCGCCTCATATTGCTCGTTGAGAAGCTGGCTGGCCAATTTTCGGTTACGATTGCTTAAGGCGTCTGTCAAAGCAAAAATATTTTCGTCAAATTTCCCCCTGACTAATTGTTTTATGGATTGTTCGCTGATTGTTTTTGGCTTTTTTTCTTGGCCCCGGGCCAGCAAGTTTATTTTTTGGCCCGCTTCAAAATTTACAAGTTTATCAATCTCATTGTTTATCTGCCATAAATTATTGCCGGTTAGGCTGATTAAAGTTTGGGCCGCTTGGTTCGTTATTACGGCGTTGCGGGCCTCCAATTCTTTTTTTATCCAGGCGGCTGTTTCCATATTGGAAAGAGGCTTGAATTCCTGAGCGTAGGGTTGCTTGGACAAAAAAACAAAAAGAGGCTCCAGAGTTTTGGGCAAGGGCTTTTCTTTTCCGGAGGGATCAAGCAAGAAAGTATTTTTTTTATTGTTGGCGGTTTTGGTTTTTACCGCCTCCTCCCAAAAGATGATAATATTGTCGTCTTTTTCCGCTTTTATTTTTTTGAGATAATCAGAAATTTCCTTCGGCGCAGTTCCGTTTTTATTCAGAAATAAATTTTCTATAATGGCCATTCGTTTTTTGGCCAGAAGCGAACGGGCGCCGAAGCAGTCAATAATTTCTCTGGCTTTGGCGGTTTTTCCGTCAAGGACCGCCAAACTGCTTTGGCTCGGGTCAATTTCGCGGATAAATTTGCCCTTTAGTTCTTTTAGTTTTTTTCGGCTCCTGAAAGTGTCTTCGCCGTAAATAAATATGATCATAGTCAAAATAATAAAATAATTTGAAAATAAAATAATATAAAAAATGGATTTACTTTTATCTTTATATTATTTTGTTATTTTATTTTTATGTTATTTTATTTACTTCTTTTTTAAATAATTCTCCACGCTCTTTGTAGTTTTTGAACATTCCGAAACTGGCGCAGGCCGGGGAAAGAAGAATGGTATCCCCTCTCTTCGCTTGGGTTTGGGCGATTTTTATCGCTCCTGCCATGCTTTTGGCCGGTTTTATTTTTTTTCGGGAAAATCCTAGTTTTAGCAAATTTTTTTTCAGCCGGGGAGTAGCCTGGCCGGAAAATAGGATTATAAATTTTACCTTCTTTTTTATAACTTTGGCCAAATTTTTAAAATCAGAACCCTTATCCGCCCCGCCGGCAAGAAGTATGAGGGGTTGGGAAAAGGACTTCAGGGCGGCGAGCGTGTTTTCCGGAGTCGTGGCAAAGCTGTCATTATAGAAGCTGACGCCCCCTATTTTTTTGACAAATTCCAGTCGGTGCGGCAGACCCTTGAATTTTGCCACCGCCTTTTTTATGGATTTTTCGTCTAAGCCGATAATTTTAGCCACGGCTATGGCGGCGGCAACATTTTCTTTGTTGTGTTCGCCCAATAGTCGGCTTTTCCAATTAGATTTGGCAAAATAGACAACTTTGCTTTTTAGCCGGTATTTTTTTATTTTTGTTTTCAATTTTTTATTGACCACCAGTTTATTGCCCATTTTTTGGTGTTTAAAAATATTGGCTTTGGCATTCCAATAAGAAGGCAAATTTTTGTGAAAATTAGGATTGGCCGGATCAACTGGCTTTAAATGTTCTTTGTAAAAATTGGTGATAACCGCTATTTTGGGGCTTGCCTCCGAGTCTTCCAGCTGAAAACTGGAAAGTTCCAGAATTATCCAGTCGTTTTTTTTGATTTTTTCCAGAAAAGAAAACATTGGCACGCCAATATTCCCCCCAAACCAGACTTGTCCGGACGCCCGCCTCAAGATGGCTTCTATCAGGCTGGCAGTTGTGCCTTTGCCCTTGGTGCCGGTTACGGCAATAATATTCTTGCTCGGGCAAGAGTCAAAAAATAATTTTACCGGGCTGGAAACTATCACGCCGGCTTTTTTCGCTTTTTTAATGGCCGGAGAAGACAGGGGATAGCCGGCAATGCGGGAAATTATGTCAAATTGGGAAAGGTTCTTATCGTAATTTTTGCCGAGATGCCAGGAGATATTGGGGGTTCGAACCCCAATTGAGGGTCGAACCCCCTGGTTGGCGTCGCAGATAGTAATGCGACAAGGAATTTTTTTCTTAATTAGAAGTTTAACCAGGGCTTGGTTTTCAATGCCATAGCCCAGGACGCAAATTTTTTTATTTCGCAGTTCTTTTAAATTCATAAGGATGTTTCGCTAGGGCCTGCTTTTGTAAATCCGCCAGGGGCGGACAGGCGCCAGCAAACAATCTGCCTGCTGGCAGGCAGGAGGTTTCGGGGACCTCCCGCCGCCACTGGCGCTTTGGCGGACAATCAATTCTCAAGCTATAAAAGGTTTTTTCTAAATTTTTAACTTTATAAACTTTCAACTTTCAACTTATTCATCTCTCCCCAATTATCCCCGGCGCTGGCTTCTACCAAAATCGGCACTTTTAGTTTCAAGACATTTTCCATAATATCTTTGATTTGGGGAACTATTTTTCTAATTTCTTTTTCCTCTATTTCAAAAATCAACTCATCATGGACCTGAAGAAGCATCTTAACATTTTCTTTTCCAGCGATCAAGTTATGGATTTTTATCATAGCAGCCTTTATCAAATCCGCGGCCGTACCCTGCAAGGGCGCGTTAATAGCCATTCGTTCCGCTCCTTTTTTGACCGGGATGACAGAAGAATTTATTTCCGGCAGATAACGCCGTCGGCCGAATAGAGTTTCCACATACCCGTTTTTTCTGGCGTTTTCAATGGTTTTGTCTATAAATTTTTGTATTTCTTTGTGGGCAATAAAATATTGGTCAATAAAATCTTTGGCTTGGCCATAGGGAATGCCGGCTGACTGGGAAAGTCCATGCGGGCCTTGGCCGTAAAGAATGCCGAAATTTATAGCCTTGGCTTCGCGGCGCATATTTTTGGTAACCGTTTCCGGGTTAACCCGGTTAATTTCCGCGGCTGTGGCCGTATGGATATCCGCCCCGTCCTTGAAGGCTTTAATCATTCTTTTGTCCCCAGACATGTGGGCGGCCAGGCGCAATTCAATTTGGGAATAATCAAAACTTACAATTTTTCCCCCCTTGTCCGCTATAAACGCTTTCCGGATTTCCCTGCCCAATTCCGTACGCACAGGGATATTTTGCAGATTTGGTTCCGTTGAAGAGAGACGGCCGGTAGCCGTGATCGTTTGGTTAAAACTCGTGTGCAGACGCCCGGTTTTTTTATTAATTAGGTTCGGTAAAGCATCTATGTAGGTTGTGGTTAATTTTGTAAGTTCACGGTATTCCTGGATTAAAGCGATAATCGGATGCAGGTCCTTCATTTTGTCAAGTTCATCCGCGGCCGTAGACAAGCCGGTTTTGTTTTTTTTAATGTTATCAATCGGAATAGCTAATTTGGAAAAAAGAATTTCGCGCAGCTGTTGGGTGGAATTAACGTTAAACTTGGCGCCGGCTTGTTTGTAGATTTTTTTCTCCAATTCTTCCAGTTTTTGCGAAACTTTTTCGCTCATTTTATTAAGCAAGTTTTTATCAATTAAGATTCCGTTATTTTCCATTTCCGCCAAAACGTCTATCAGGGGCATTTCAATTTTTTTGAAAAGGTCATCCAGCTTCTGTTTTTTGAGTTGCGTCCGCAGTTTGTTGACTAGGCGGTTGGTAAAATCCGCGTCTTCGCAGGAATAAATGGCCAGCTTTTCTTCCCCCACCTCCGAAAAAGTAATTTTTTCCCGACCGCGTCCCAAAAGATCGTCTTTGCTGATTTTTTCAAAACCTAATTCGGAAAAAGTTAAAGCGTCCAGATTGTGTTGGCGCGTTCCCGGGTTAAGAAGATAAGAAGCAACCATAGTATCAAAAGCTATGCCCCCTGTTTTTATTCCCTGGGCTTCAATGACTCGGGTATCAAATTTTATATTATGGCCATATTTTTTTATTTTATAATCGGCAAAAACTGGGGCAAGTTTGGTTAGCCAAGGATGGAGAGAGGTGTTGGGTGTTGGGTTATAGTTAAATAAATTTGTCTTTTTGTTATCTTGATTTTGTAAACTTCTAGTGCTGATGAAGCAGGACTCGCCTTCTTTCCAAGAAAAACTGACGCCCAAGAGCCGGGCGGTTAAGGGATCGAAAGAAGAAGTTTCGGTGTCAAAAGTGAAATATTTCTGTTTTTTTAGCTCTCTAAAAAATTTTTCAAAGCCTTTTTCTTCTTTAACTAAAATATATTTGAATTTTTTTCGGTTTCGTTCAAATTTATCCAAGATTTTTTCTTCCTTAACCTCTTTGGTTTCTTCGCTTTGGCCGGCCAAAGCGTGCAATCTGGGAAGTAAAGATTTAAACTCCAACTCACTGAAAAGTTTAACGACCCTTTCCTGGTCAAAGCCGGCAAAGCGGGTTTTTTCAAGGTCAAAATTCAGGTTAACGTCGCATTTTATCGTGGCTAAATTTTTTGATAAGTAGGCTTGTTTTTTTTGCTCTTTTAATAAACTTCTTGTCCGATCTTTAATTTTTTTTGATTCAATATTTTCGTAAACGCCGTCCAGGGTTTTGAAATTAGCCAAAAGTTCAATCGCGCCTTTTTCGCCTATGCCCCGTACTCCCGGGATATTGTCGCTCGGGTCGCCGCGCAAAGCCTTGAAGTCAATCATCTGTTCCGGCGTCAAGCCAAAGCGCGTTTTGACCGCCTCGGCATCGTAAATTACGCTGTCTGACAGGCCGCGGCTCATGGTATAGACCTTGGTGAGGCTATTAACCAGCTGTAAAGTGTCCATATCTCCGGTGACGATTATTTTTTCAACCCCGCCGTTAATTTTTTTAGCAATCGTGCCGATTAAATCATCGGCTTCAAATCCGTCTTTCTCAAAAATAGGAATGGAAAAACTCTCGGCGATTTCTTTAACCCGCGGTATCTGGGCGTAAAGATCGTCCGGGGCCTTAATCCGCGTGGCCTTGTATTCTTTGAATTGTTCGTGCCTGAAAGTTGGAGCTTTTCTATCCAAAGTCAAGACCACATACCGGGGTTTAAATTCCCGAATCGCTTTCAGGAGAACTGCGGTAAAGCCATAAACCGCATTAACTATTTCTCCGGCTTTGGTGGACATAGTTGGCGGCAAGGCGTGAAAACTGCGGTGGATAAGCGCATTGCCGTCTATAATTAATAATTTTGGATTAGCTTTTGCCATACTAATATTACACCATAGAAAACGGGGAAAATCAATTAAAAAAACGCCTTATCCCAAAGACAAAGCGTTTTGTCTGTTTTTTGTTTACCGCATTATTTTTTGGTTTTTAATAAATGATTTGCACTCTTCCGACTTCGCCGGTTTCCAGGCGCGCCTTTATTCCGCGAGGGTGGTTGGGAGAATTGGTTAAAATATCGGCCACAATGCCTTCGGTTAATTTTCCGCTTTGTTGGTCTTGCTTTTGCACGATAGCAACACGCAAACCCGGCTTAATATTGTTTCTGATAGTTCCGTCCATATTTGTTATTTTTTATCTTCTCTTGCGCCCATAATTACGGCGCCAACAGCAAGAATGACGAATATTACAATTATTATAATAATAGCCAAGTTTATCATAATTATTTCTTTTTCTTTATTATTTTTTTTGCCCCGATAGCTCCGGCGATCAAAGCGACGGCGCCGAGAAGGCCGGTCGTTATTTGTTTTTTGGTTTTGTCGTCTAGTTTGCCGTACCTCTTTTGCGCCCGACCGATAGTTTCTGTTAATTTGCCATAGGCTTGTTTTAATTCGTCTTTTACTGTTTCCGCAGTTTGTTTGCTTTCGTTTTTTTTCATAAAATTATAATTAAAATTTATTAGATAGAAGTGGACTGTAAGGGACTTGAACCCTTAACCTCCTGTATGCAAAACAGGTGCTCTAGCCAGTTGAGCTAACAGCCCGGATATTAACAGCTAATTTTTGATATTTAACAATTAACAAGAGTTTTTTTGTCAGAAGTTAACTGTTATCGCGGTTGACTGTATTTCAAGAGGGGCGACAGGAGCCACATCATAAAACCGCCAATCATGTTAGTCATAATAAGCAGCCCGATAAAGATTGTCAAGATGCCGATGATTTTATATCCCAGGCGCGAACCGCCTTCTAAACCAAGGTGTTTTTCAAAAAATCCGATGCGGCCGAAAGCGGAAAGAAAGGCCTCGGATTTTATAACGAGAGAGGCGCCAACGGCAATAATAACAGCGCCAAAAATAAAATGGCCCATAATATTATAAATTACAAATTACAAATTACAAATTTCAAATAAAATCTAAAATCTAAATGTTCAAAACTAGACCACTCTTATAGTTATTGAGATTTGGACATTATTTGGAATTTGGCGCTTCGGATTTGGAATTTTTGATTTAATCAGACCGCCCCTGGCCCCTTCTTATCTAAGGGGGGGGAACTGGGGCGGCAGGATTATCTAATGTAATTGAGCGGGTTATATTTGCGGTCGTTTATTATGACTTCAAAATGCAAATGCGATCCGGTTGACCAGCCGGTTGAACCCATGGCGGCGACTGATTCTCCTTTATCAACTTTTTGCCCTTTTTCAATATAGAATTTTGACAAATGACCATACAAGGTTTTTTTACCGCCGCCGTGATTAATAATAATCGTATTGCCGTAGCCGGTTTTCCATCCGGCGAATTCAATCGTTCCGGCATCAGCCGCATAAATCGGGGTGCCAAGCTTGTTGGCGATATCAACGCCGTAGTGGCGCCAGGAATAATATTGGGTGATTCGGGAGCCAACCGTAGGCCAGTTCATCATGTTGGCGGCCGGAGCCGCTGCCGGCGGAACAATCAAATCTTTGATAGCGGACAAACCAGAGTAAGTTGAAGCCGTGGAAACAGCATAAGTAATCTGGCGGCCGCCGGGAATAATCAATTTTTGGCCAGCAGCTAATTTATCAAGGCTGGCCAGGCTGTTAGCCTCCAAAATTTTAGTTTCTTCTATCCCGTATTTTTTGGCAATGGCTCCCAGATTTTCTCCTCTGGCGACTTTGTGGGTAACGCCGGTGGTTGGAAGAATCGCCAGGTTTTGGCCCGGTCGGATCAAAGAATAAGCGCTTAAATTATTTTCCCAAAGAATCGTATTTACGCTGATATCAAAATCCTCCGCGATAGTGGAGACGGAATCGCCAGGTTTGACGGCATAATAAATAATTTCAGAACGGGGTTTTTTGCTCCTCGCCGTGGAAGCCATTTCCGGCTTTATCAAAGCGGAGCCCTCCCGGGTGAGGGAAGAAATGTTTTCTTCCCGCTCGATTTCGTCTGGCGCTTTCATCATAGCCTGCGGTTCGCTTTTTAAAACAGCGGAACTGTCAATATAAGACTGTCCAATAGTTTCGGACGCTCCAATTTCATCGGCAAATTCTTCAATTAACTCCTCCGCCTCCAAGTCCCCAAATTCGCTTTGCACCAGGGAGGCCATAATGGTTTTACGGGCTTTTTCCGTCATTGCTCCGGCTTTAGTATGGCCGGCCAAGTTGATAAAAATGATTGTTAAAACTAACCCGGTTGTAAAAATTTGAGCAAGTTTTTTTGGCAAAAAAACCGCAAAAAAATTCTGGCCGCGTTTTGTCCAGCCCAATCTTTTCCCCAAAGAGAGATAAAAGCTGTAGATTCTCACTAAAACCTGATAGAAGACAAAACGGAGGATAGCTCGGGTTGGTTTGAAGGCAATAATAAAAAAAGCGGTTATCAACCTCTTTAGAAAGATCAGGAATTTAATGAGGAAGATCAGTAAATCCACTGATATTTTTTTTGCTTTTATCCCGTTTTTTCTGCGAATATGTTTTAGTTTTTAACTTAGCTAATTGCTTGCAATTTTTTTAGCATCTAAAATTATATTAACATTTTTGACTATTTTAGTCAATTGGATTGACTCCTTTTGAGATTATATTATAATGTAATTAGAAAAAGTTTATTTTTAAAGAAATAATATGGAAGGGACAATTCAAGAAATTTTAAATTTGGTAAAGAAGAAAATGAAAGAGCAGGGCGCTTATGACCGCGAGGCTTATAAGCAATTCATTGAAGAGACGATTGATTATTTTGAGGAAAAAGGCAAACTTACCGATGATGATAATTTAGAGTTTATAGAAGACCAATTATTGGATATGTGGGAGGAGGTAGAAGAAAAATTTGTTTCTTAAGTCAGAATTGATTTTAAATAAAAAAGACAGGAAATTCGCCCGTCTTTTTTATTTGAAGAAGAATTCTCCCGGCCTTTTTTGCCGGAAAGAAAGAGTGAGCCCCGCAAAAAAATGTGTCGCCTGCCCCGCATCTATCGGAGGGAGTATCTCGGATTTCAATAAGCGCGGGGCCTGTCGGCGGCATTAGGCCACCGACCGCGACAATTTATTACACCTCCGATTTCGTTCACCCTGTTAGATAATAGCTATTGGTTATCTAACGGGGTGAAGAGGCTTTTTTGTGCGGGGTAAATTAAACTTTTATTATTACGGGCAGGACCATGGGGCGGCGCTTGGTCTGGCTAAAGAGAAACTGGCTTATATCATTTCTGATTTTATTTTTTATGTATTCATCATTGGCCGGGGTGCGGCGATCATGGTCTTTGACCAGTTTTTTTACTTTCATTCGGGTTTTTTCTATAAGTTCGCGGTTTTCTTTCATGTAGACGAAGCCGCGGGAGATTATGTCCGGGTTTCCGATCGTATCGCCGGTTTTCGAGTCAATGGTGGCGATGACCACAATCATGCCATCAGCAGCCATCATGCGCCGGTCGCGCAGAACAATATTGGAAACATCGCCTACGCCCAAGCCGTCAACCATAACATAATCAGTCGGCACTTTTTCTTTGGTTAAAGTTCCCCGGATTTCCCCGCCTTCTTTTTTGAATTCCACAACCTGCCCGTTATCAGCCACCAGGATGTTGTTTTTGGCAAGACCCACTTGTTCGGCCAGTTGGGCATGGGCCTTTAACATATAATGGTTGCCCTCGATCGGCATGAGGTATTTCGGCTTTAAGAGCCGCATCATCAGCTTTAAATCTTCCTGTTTGGCATGGCCGCCGGCATGAATATCCATCATTTCGTAATTAATGACATTAGCTCCCTGTCTTACCATCATATCCCGCAGGTTCTGAATGGTTCTTTCATTCCCCGGAATAACCGAAGAAGAAAAAATTACCGTATCCCCCGACTTTAAACTGATAATCCGGTGCTCGCCGTTTACTACCCGAGAGAGAAAAGCATTACTCTCTCCTTGGGCGCCGGTGCCGATAATCAAAATTTTATTGTCAGGCAGATTTTTTAAATCTTTGTCGTTAATCAGGATTTTGGGGTTGAATTTAAGGTAGCCGATCTGGTGGGCAATTTCTACATTGTTGTTCATAGACCGCCCTTGCAGATAGATTTTTCGGTCATATTTTTCCGCCAGATCAAATATTTTTTGGACCCGGCTTAATTGTGAGGCAAAAGTGCCGATAATAATCCGGCCGCCAATTTTTTCAAAAATTTTACCCATTTCATCGCCGATTGAAGATTCTGACACCTGATAACCGGGGTGGGTTGAGTCAGTCGAATCTGACAGCAGGAGCAGGACGCCGCGTCCGCCTATTTGGGCGATTCTGTTTAAGTCCGCCGGCTTATCATTGACCGGGGAATAATCAATCTTGAAGTCTCCGGTATGGATAATAGCTCCCAATCGGGTCTCAACAATGACCGCAAAACAGTCGGGAATAGAATGGTTTATGCGCAGAAATTTGGCCCCGAATTCTTTGCCCAATTTTATTTCCGAATTTTCATTAATTCGGACGATGTTAAGTTTTGGCGCTTGGCGGAATTCTTCCTGGCGCTTGTTTATCAGGCCGGCAGTTAAGGCGCCGGTATAAATCGGCGGGTTACCCAGTTTTGCCATAAGATGGGGAATGGCGCCGATATGGTCATAGTGGCCATGGGTAATAATAATTCCCCTGATTTTGTCCTTTTTGCCTTCCAAATAGGAAATATTCGGGATAATATAATCTATTCCCGGCATATCTTCTTCCGGAAACTGCAAACCCATGTCAATAATAATGATGTCATTTCCGCTTTCCAGGACGGTCATATTCCGGCCGACTTCTTCCAGGCCGCCCAAGACTATGATTCTTAATTTTTCTTTTAAGCCCATTGGCCTGGCTTTGGCAAACCCGGGCTTAAATTTAACCAGGCCGCCAGACGGCGGAGTTTTTTTTCTCCTTGCTTCCCGCAGTTGGGACGTGGAAGAGAGATTTGATTTGTATTTTGTGATCATAATATTAATTAATTTTTTCCGCCCAAGGCGAATCCGCCCCTGGCGGAAATTTTGTAATTTAATTTTTAAACAATTTTAAATTACTAAATTTCTAGTTAGTTAATTTGTTAATTATAAAGAGAGGTTATATTTTATTGAGATCTAAAATTCCTGCCCGTCAATTTTAAATCTTTTAGCTAAAGGCTTCGTGCCAGAGGCAGACAGGCTCTCATACGCTCGGCAAACTTGCGATGGTGGGGATGGGGAGAGTCGAACTCCCACGATATCGCTACCACTAGCTCCTGAAGCTAGCGCGTCTACCAATTCCGCCACATCCCCGGATAAAAAATTGCTTTGTTGTAAAAAGGGGCGGGGCGAATCTACCAGTTCTCTGCCTACCGGCAGGCAGGCACCACTTCGGCCTTAAAAATTTAAAATTAAAAATGAATAATAAACAATGATTGAAAAAATTATTCATTTTTAGTTATTCATCATTAATTTGAGCGAGTTACCAAATCAGGCGTTTGCCGGTTTTTATGTACCAGTCGAAAATATTGGCGAAACGATGTCCGGGGATTGAGATATTTTTTACTTCAAACCCTTTTATTTTTTTGCTTTGGACATAAGTATAGTAAGGCGAATATAAGAATATGGCCGGGATATCTTCCGCTATAATCTCCTGGAATTTTTTGTATTTTTCAATTCTTTGCTCCCGATCCGAAGTAAGACGGGCGTCTTCCAGCAGCTGATCCACTTCCTTGTTTGTATAATTAGCTATATTCAGTCCTCCCTCGCCTATTTGCAGAGAATTCCAAAAAGCATAAACATCAGGGTCATCGCCGACAACCTGGCCATAAAGAAGGGCTTCAAAATTTTTCGGTTTTATAATCCCGGCCTGAATTTGGCTTATCGGGATTATGTTCAGGCTAGTTTTTATCCCAGCTTCTTCCCAGAAATTTTTTATTTTTTCGGCAATTTGAACATTATCTTCTTTTTCTACCGTGGTTAAAGTTATGGTCAGATAGGCGTTGTCCTTTTTGCGCCAGCTGCCGGCGCCCATGCTTAGCTTGGTTTCTACTTCCCTCCTCATTTTTTCATCGGTTTCTTCTTCATTGATTTCGGCCGCCGTTATTTCCTCCATGGTTATATCAGCCCTTGCCCAGCCGGCTTCGTCAAGAAGTTTATTGGCTTCCTCCGAATTATATTTGTATTTTTTCATTTCCTGGTGGTAAGCGAAATTATTCGGCAAAATCGGGCCGTCTATTATATAGGCGTCCTCTCCAAAAACAGAGGAAACAATTTCGTTTTTTTCCAAGGCCAAGCTAAGGGCCTGCCGGATTTTTTTATCAGCCAGGGCTTGGTTATTTTTTTGGTTAAAAAAGACGGCGGTAATATGCGGTTGGTTTAGCTTATGAAAATCCAGGGAGTCTTTGGAAATTATATTTGATTTCAGGTGGGCCGGCAGGTAGCTTAAGCCGT
Source organism: Patescibacteria group bacterium (assembly GCA_028711655.1). Classification (NCBI taxonomy): domain Bacteria; species Patescibacteria group bacterium. Next base: position 30,672 of record JAQTRU010000003.1, on the reverse strand, counting down.
TTAAGCTGTTTTCATTTAAAGCCGCGATCGCTTCTTCAAAACTAGGGAAAAATTTAAAAGTTAAATTTTCTACATGAGGTTCGGGCCCGTAATAATCATTATTTACCGTTAAATTATAATTTCTAATGTTGCCTGACTTATCTTTTGTCAAAGATTTAAATTTGTAGGGACCGGAACCGATTGGCTTAATGTTGAGTTCGGCCAAAGCTGCTGCTTCCGGAGAAATCGGCAACCAGAGGTTTTGTGGAATAATGCCGAAAGTTAAAAGCTCCAAAAAGGCGGCATAGGGTTCGGCCAGAACGAACTTTATGGTTTTTTCATCTATTTTTTCCAGCTTGACTCCGGAAAAACCCGCTCGCAGGGGAGATTTATAGCTCAAATCGCTGATGGCATTGAAAGTGAAAATAATATCATCAACCGTGATTTTATCGCCATTGTGCCATTTCCCATCATCCCTGATGGTTAAAGAGTAAGTCCTGCCGTCTTCGCTCAAAGCGTATTCGGTTGCCAGGTCGTTAACCAACTCTCCGTTTTTATCGCGTCTGAAAAGAGAAGAAAAAACCAGCTGGCCAATGTCGCTGTCTACGTCATTGGCGCTGGCGTAGAGGGGATTGATATGTTTTGGCGCGCCCACCAAACCTTCTATATACTCACCGCCGGCAACCGGCACCAATTTGACGTGGCTTTTGTAATAATTATGCCCAAGGATGAAAAAATTAATAATAATAACAACCAAACAGAACCTCATCAGGAGGCGTTCTCGGCGGCTAAGAAATTTTTTTAAATATTTTATCTGCCTTAAGTTGGGGATTTTTGATTTAGACAGAGAGTAAATAAGTTTTTTATCAAGCTGGGTTTGCTTAGAGACAAAACCATTGCCATTTTTAGTTTTGAAGGAAAAACGAAAATTAGCTAGAAGAGTTTTAGCTTTTTGAAAATAATGGTTAATTTTATTTTTTTCTGAGTCCACTTATTTAAAGGTTTAGGAGATGGAGATAGCTAGAGGATTATAGCCAGAAGAGAGATCGCTAAGAATATTATGGAAATAATTATGGTAGCGATAAATAATTTTTTTTCAAAACCCCGTTTTGTCAGATAAACGTTGCCGCTTCCCCCGAAGACTCCCGAAAGACCCGCGCCCCGATTTTGCAGCAGGATCACGGCCATCAGGGCCACTGCGATAATAATTTGGATAATTTTCATCCTGTCCATAGGTTTATTTTAACTCTTTTATGATTTTTCCCAAAATTTTCGGGTTATTCTCCGCCAGGTCAGCCAAAATTTTTCGGTCCAACTCTATTTTGCCAGCCTTCAGTTTATTGATAAATTTTGAGTAAGACAGGTCTTGAATCCTGGTTGCGGAGTTTATTTTTATTTGCCACAGGCTTCGGCGGACCCTTTTTTCTTTTTTCCGGCCAATATAAGAATGAACTCCGGCTTTGGTAGCGGCAGTTTTGGCCAGGCGGAGCCAGTTTTTTCTTCCCCACTTGTATCCTTTTACTTTTTTCTTTAAGGTTTGGCGCTTTTTTACATGGCCGACACCTCTTTTTACTCTCGGCATATCTTAGTTAAAAGTTGTAAAGTTTTAAAGTTTATAAAGTCTGGATGTTTATAGCCCTGTTTTATCTGTATGGCAACAGTTTTTTAATGGTTTTAACATTAGTTAAATCGGCGGCAATATCCCGGCGTTTGTTCCTCTTGGTATTGCCCCTTTCCCGGGCATTAAAATGGTCTTGCCCGGCCTTTCTCCTTTTTATCTTATTTTTCGTTATTATAAAGCGTTTAGCGGTAGCTTTATGGGTTTTAATTTTCGGCATATAAATTAAGAGGGACAGGGGGCTCTGGAAGGCGCTTGGGGGAGATGATAAAATTTTCCGATCTACCCCGTCGCCCTTTTCCGCCTTCTTTCCCTTCTAACCTAAAATAAAAAACAGGTTTAATTAGCCTGATTTACGCTTTTAGTTATTTTTATTGACTAGTATTATATTAAACCTTCCGCCCTGTTTTGTCAAGCCCTGTTCGGCAAATACATTCAGCCCTTCTGTTTCTTCCAGTTTTTTCACAAAATCCATTATAACCTCTCGGGCTTTTTCCGGATGCTGTTTTTCCCGTCCTTTTAGCACCAAATCAATTTTTAGTTTATCGCCTTTGCCTAAAAATTTTTTGGCCTGGGCGAGGCGAAAGTCAAAATCATGCTGGCTGATTCTTATTGACAGCCTAATACCCTTGGTATCTATCTTTTTTTGCATAATTTTTTGTTTGTGTTCTTTTTTTTCCACCTCATATTTGAGCTGGCCCAAGTCCACAATTTTGGCCACCGGCGGGCTTAGCTTCGGGTTGACTTCAACTAAATCCAAACCGGCTTCCTCGGCCATGGCCAAAGCTTTGGCCGTGGAAACATTGCCAACGGTTTCGCCGTTTTCATCAATCAAAAAAACTTCCGGCACCCTGATTTGTCGATTGGCCCAGAATTTCTTTTTATCTTCTTTTGGTTTGGCTCTCTGCCATTTTCTGCGCATATTATAATCAATTATCAATTAACAATTATCCTGCCTCGCCGGTAGGCGGGCAATTACGAATTAATCTAAAATTAACAGGAAGTATAAAAATTGGCAAGCGTTATTTATGCATTAGAGTCAAACTCTCGGTACATTTCTTTAACAACATTTGTTAAAATTTCACGCAACGCCTGTCTTATTTTTTTCTGATAATCTAAAAATTCTTGTTTTTTATCTTCATCCTGCTGATGAATTTCTTTGCTTCTCGCCCAATTTTCCAGATCGGGATTAGCGTCGATAGATTCGGTGTAAAGTCCGCCGTATATGATTTTACTCGGTTTTAGATCGGGATGGGTTTCAAAATAATTTTCCCAATATTGTCTGCTTGAGATAGTTTTCTCCGGTTTTTTGAATTCACCTTTTTCGTCAATTACTGGCTTTCCATTTTTAATCACATATTGAGAACCGGTTTCCGGGTCAACTTGGGCATCCCCCGTAATACATAGGATTCCCGCATTGATTGGCACGCCTTCGCCAAAATTAAATATTTCAAAGTCGTTATATCGCTGCTCTATTCCTCCTCTATTGCGGTAATATCCTTGGCCGATAGTTATCTGGCTTTCTCTTGTGGAATGATAAAAATCATTTTGCAAAATATATTCCGCCGGATAGTAAAAATAAAATTTATAATTGTCTTCTCCGCCGTACATGCGGTTGAGATCTCTGCCATAAGAGAAATGGGTCGATTCCCTGTCTAAAAAATAAGGCGTGTCATAGGTTGCCATAAATTTTTCGACTACTTCGCCCGCAGATTTGCCTTTTTCTTTTTCTTCTCGCACGGTTTCTTCGTCCACAACAGAACGGGCGAATTCTCTGTTTGATATTATAGTCGCTGCGCAAGATTTTATACGGCCATCTTCAAGAAGCGGGGTAAAGCTATCCATAAATTCGCTTTTGCCTGTTTCATGCTCAAAAAATGTGTTTTCCCGTACGCCGTATCTCGTTACATGGTAAAAGGCCTCCCCGGACAATCTTTTTAAAAGAATAAGATAATCGTCCAAATTCATTTTTTCCATCGCTTCGGTGGACAAATATTTTTCTCTTTCTTCCGGAGTCAGGGGACAGTTTTTTAAAATTTTATTAAACTTTCTTTGGTAATCTTCTCTGGCCGTTTTAATATCATGCTTTTTTGCCGACTCTAATATTTCCATTAAAAGCAATTCTTTCTCGCGAAAACTTTCGGTTTTAAAAATTTTCCCAAAGATATTTCTTTTGATTTCTTCAATCCTTTCCCTTATATGTGGCGCTTCATACTCGGGAGGCATATTTTTTTCTTCTTGCAAATCTTTAAGCGTAGCGGGCCTTTTTCTGATCTCCCGCAGTCTATCGGCAGTTTCTTTTCTTAAACCTCCGGCCAATTCTTTTTCAAATTTTTTTTCTAAACTCATAAAATCGCTCAAAAATTGAAAAAATTTATAATCTAAGGTCCACAATCTAAAATTAGGATGGAACAGGCAACCCGCTTTCTCCGCCTGCTGGCGGATTCGGCGGGACAGGCGGGAATCTGAAACAATTTTACAATCTACAATCTGAAATTATTTGGGAGCGGGTAACGGGAATCGAACCCGTATCTCTACCTTGGCAAGGTAATATAATAACCATTATACGATACCCGCGCGTGATTTTAGATTTTAGATTGACGATGGCTGATTGCAGCATTTGGGTTTTTAGATTTAAATATACAATCTACAATCTTAAGTCTGAAATTATCAGGGGTGCCCGGGGCGGGACTCGCCCTCCTCTTTTACTGCTTAAAAGGGCGGGTTGCTCGCTCACACGCTCGCAAAACCCCACAAGCTCTTCAGATATTTTAACAACTTTTTATTAAGTCCCAATGTGCCCGGGGCGGGACTCGCCCTCCTCTTTTACTGCTTAAAAGGGCGGGTTGCTCGCTCACACGCTCGCAAAACCCTACAAGCTCTTCAGATATTTTAACAACTTTTTATTAAGTCCCAATGTGCCCGGGGCGGGACTCGAACCCGCACGGAGTATGAATCCAAGGGATTTTAAGTCCCTCGTGTATACCAGTTTCACCACCCGGGCGTGTCGGATGTCGGATTTCGGACTTCAGATATCGGATTTCGGATTCCTTGATTTGAAATAATAATTGAGATACAGCGATTAATTTGCTTTGATTCAATTTTGTAGTATTTAATCAGCGCTTCGCAAGTTTCTTTCTTAATATTGGGGAAATTAATAATCTCAATTTCCCTTAAATGCGTTATTACTTCGTCGCTTGAACCCAGGGCCATTAATAAAAATCTTTTAAATTCATTTTGCGATCTCTTTTTAGCAAACCCTTCGGCGATTAGGGGAGCGATTGATTTCTCTGCTTCCCAGGTCTGGCTTCTTAATTTAAATTCTTTTTCGGGTAATAAATTAACCAATCTATATATTGGTTTTAACAAATTCAAAGCGTTTTTATAAATAATTAAATCGCTGACATCTCGCATAAATTTATTATACCAAATAATCCGACATCCGAAATCCGGTCTGTGGAGATGGTGGGAATCGAACCCACGTCTAATAAGTTCTTCTTTGGTACTTTACGGAAGTAGCTTAATTTATTTATTCATTATTATTGTAAAAATTAAGCAAAATCAATAATAATTAGTTTTCTTTAATTTTAGTTTATAAGCGAAAACAATTTATAAACCTATCTTCATAAATGACACCCGGTACCAGCTATGAAGACTCGTCTGGCCGGATGGCTGTCGCTAAAATTAAGCAACAGCGGGAGCAAAAGCCAAATTGGCAAAAGCCGTTTTGACTTTGCTTACAAATGTATTGACATTTGATGTTTGCGGACCAGTTTTGCGTGAATAGCCCGCGGCCACGTCCCGAATACTAAAGAAAGAATTCTTATTATCGATGCCTGGCATCCCCGTTGTCTGTGGGATTCTTCGGACTCTTGGGATCTTTAGGATTTTTGGGATATTTACGAATCCCCAAAAATCATCATCCCAAGAATCTTAAGAATCGCCATAATCCCAAGAATCTTACCGTCTACCGTCGTTTTGTTAAAGTGCGGATTTTGCGGTCTACCTCTCTTTTCTTGATTGTCTCGCGTTTGTCGTACTTCTTTTTGCCCCTGCCTAAGCCGAATTCCAGTTTTACAAAACTATGTTTAGTATATATTTTTAAAGGCACTAATGTCAATCCTTGCTCCTGCCGCTTGCCAACGAGATGTTTTATTTCTTTTTTGTTAAGCAAGAGCTGGCGCGGCCGGGTCGAGTCATAATCAGCGATAGTTCCGGCGTGCTTGTATAAAGGGATATGGGCGTTAATCAGGTATACCTGCGGCTGTTTGTTTTTTTGCGTTTGTTTTAAAGTAACATAGCTTCCCTTTAAGCTTATATGCCCGGTTTTTACTGATTTTACTTCATGTCCAGCTAAAATTATTCCGGCTTCGTACTTGTCGCCGATATTATAGTCAAAGCTGGCTCGTTTGTTTACCGCTAAAATAGGCATAATGATAATCCGAATCTACGAATAATCCGAATGCTCCGAATTATCAGAAAAGGCATTCGGAGCATTCGGATAAAAATTCGGATTAATTCGGATTATTATATTATTTCTCCGTATTCCACTCTTTCAGTTTTTCCACCACTTTGTTGTTAATCAAGGAATTGTGAAGGTAGAGTCTGTAATTTGGTTCTTTAACCCGTTCCTCAACTTTTTCGTAGCCCTTGTATTGCCTTAGGAGCTCTTCGATTTTTTCATCAATTTCTTTTTCGCTCACAGTAAATTTTTCTTCAACCGCAATTTGCCTGATGGCCAAAGCGCTTTTTACTCTTTTAACGGCATTGGGCAGGAGATCAAGTATAAGCTGGTCCCGGGTTTTTCCTAAACTGGAAAGATAATCGGAAAATTTTCCGCCGCGGCTTTCTATGGTGTGCTCCAACTCATGAAGCATGGCTTCGGTTTCGTGGTTAATTAAAATTTCCGGAATGTCGCCAAACTTGGTTTTTTCTAAAATTTTATCAATAATTTTTATTTCCAATTCCTGCTCGGCTTCCCGCTTTCTTTCCTCTTCCAAATTATGCCTGATATTTTTTTCCAATTCTTCAACCGACTTGGCGCCAAAAGCCTTGGCTGTCTCGTTATTTATTTCCGGCACCTGCCGCTCAAAGATTTCTTTTGCCTTGACTTTGAACTGGACTAATTTTCCGGCCAGATTTTTGTCATAATGGTCAGCCGGATAAGGCAGGTCAAATTCTCTTGCCTCATCTTTTTTTATTCCGACTAATTTCGCGTCAAAGCCCGGAATAAGATAATCCTTACCCAAAATAACAGCTGTGCCTTTGCCTTGGCCGGCTTCCAGGGGCACGTTATCCCGAAACATTTCCAAATCAACAATAACCTTATCGCCTTCTTTGGCGGCTCGCTCAACGATTACTTCTTTGGCGCGCATTTCCCTTAGATTATCCAATATTTTTTTTACTTCCTCGTTTTTTACCTCTTTCTTTCCTCTTTTTACTTTGGCGTTTTTATAATCAAACAGCTTTACTTCCGGCAGGGCTGACAAGGTAATTTTAAAAACCAAAGGATTTTCCGGGGCCAGTTTTATGATATCAACCCGGGGCTGGCCGATTATTTGCTTATCCGTGTTTTCTTCCAAGATTTTTGGAAGCGTTTTATTAATGGCAATATTGGCCGCTTCTTCCAAAATCGTCATTTCCCCGATTTTTTGCTTTAAAACAGCAAACGGGACTTTGCCCGGCCGAAAGCCCTCAATCTTAACTTCCTCGCTTACCTTTTTCACGCCTTTTTCTATGTAGGGCTTAAATTCGGCCAAAGATAATTCCACCGTCAGTTCAATTTGCGATTTGACTAAGTCTTTTTTGGTGATGTCCATAATATAATTGTTACAAATTATAAGTTTTTTTGCCGTCGCCTCTGTTAATGACTGCAACTGAAATTTATATAATTACAATCGCAGGTTTCATCCAAACACGACCTCCGGCTTTTTTCTTTCCGGCGCTTCGGGAAAACTATCGGTTTTGCCAAGACAAAAAGAAAGAAAAATTTTCCAATCAGCCGGAATGCCCAATTCTTTTTTTACTTCTGGCATATCTTCTAACATAGTAGCTTGCCCAACCGCAACTGTTCCTAAGTTTAATTCGCGGGCTTGGAGCAGGCAGTTCTGGCAGGCAAAAGCGACGTCGGCTAAATTATACCTATTTTTTGGTTCGCTAATGCAGAGAAAAATTACAACCGGTGCTTGGTAGAAAAGCGGGTCTGGAAGTTCTGCCCGCCAAAGACTTTGTCCGGCTTTCAATCTTGCCTCCTTTATCTTATCCGAGGCCAGTTTTATTTTTTCCGGGTCTTCTAAAACAAAAAACTTTACGGGCTGGAGATTCATAGCGCTGGGCGCCCAGATGCCGGCTTCTATTATTTTTTTAATCTGCTCTCTGGGAATTTTCTCTTGCTTGTACTGCCTGACGCTGCGCCTAGATTTTGCTAAAGCTAAGAAGCCTTTCATATTTTTTAATCCCCCTCGCCCTCTTTATCAAGGGGGTATTTTGTTATTGCACTCCTTTTTTTGTCATTCCCGCGAAAGCGGGAATCCAGGATTAGTCCGTAGGAAGTTTGGTCTATTAAAATTATGGAGAAATAAAATGTTCGTGCCACTGCACCCTGGATCCCGGGTCAAGCCCGGGATGACAAAAAGAGAGGAGGCCGAAATGACAAAAGAGGAAATGGGCTTGCGATGACAGGAAAAATCCTCCGCCCCCTTAATCCCCCTTAGTCCCCCTTTAACGAAAGGGGGTTAAAAGGGAATTACAGAATTAAGAGCGGAGCGATGATAAGGGAGACTATGGACATTAACTTGATCAAGATATTTAAGCTCGGGCCGGAGGTATCCTTGAACGGATCGCCGACCGTGTCGCCCACGACCGCGGCCTTGTGAGTGTCCGAACCCTTGCCTTCCAGATTGCCGGCTTCAATGTATTTTTTGGCATTATCCCAGGCCCCGCCGGCATTAGCCATTATAACGGCGAGCAAGAAACCGACGACCAAAGCGCCGGCCAGAAGTCCGACTAAGGCTTCGGGTCCTAAAATAAAACCGACCACGACCGGAGCGGCCACGGTTATCAAGCCCGGAGCAATCATTTTTTTCAGGGCGGCTTCGGTTGAGATATCAATGCAGCGCTTGTAATCCGGCTTGCCGGTTCCTTCCATAATTCCCGGAATTTCTTTGAATTGGCGCCTTACTTCTGCGACCATATCGGCCGCGGCTTCGCCCACAGCTTTCATGGAAAGGGAAGAGAAAATACAAGGCAATAAGCCGCCGATGAATAAGCCGATTAAAACTTTTTCATCAAGTAAATTGACTATTTGCAGATTAACGGCTTGGCCAAAACTTACGAGCAGAACCAACGCGGTTAAAGCGGCCGAGCCAATGGCAAAACCTTTGCCGATGGCGGCCGTGGTGTTGCCGACCGCGTCCAGTTCTTCCGCCCTTTTTCTGGCTTCCGGGCCCATGCCCGCCATTTCCGCAATACCGGCGGCATTATCCGCAACCGGACCGTAAGTGTCGGTGGCCAGAGTAATGCCCAGAGTAGAAAGCATGCCGACCGCGGCAATGGCAATGCCGAACAGTCCGGCCAGTTTAAAGGATAAAAAGATAGCCAGGCAAACAACCAAGACCGGCACAATCGTGCTCATCATACCCAGCGCCAGGCCGGCGATAATATTGGTGGCGGCTCCGCTTTTGGCCGCATTGGCCACGCCTTGGGCCGGTTTGTTTTTATCCGAAGTGTAGTATTCCGTTATTAAGCCGATAGCGATGCCGGAAATTAAACCGGTAAGAAGCGCCCAATAAACGCCTATTTTTCCCACAGTATAAAAAATTACCGGATAAGCGCCGATAGCCATCAAGATCGCGGCCGAGAAAATTCCCCGGTTTAGAACCGCTTGCGGCTTGCTGTTTTTGGATAATTTGACGATGAAGTTTCCCAAAATAGCCGCAATGATTCCGGTAGCGGCCAGTAGCAAGGGCAGAACCACGGCTTTGGGCCCGAAAGTGGCGACAGTCAAAACTCCAAAGGCCATGGCCGCGATAATGGAATCAACATAACTTTCAAAAAGGTCAGCGCCCATGCCGGCTACGTCGCCGACATTATCACCGACATTGTCGGCGATTGTGGCCGGATTTCTCGGATCATCTTCCGGAATGCCGGCCTCAACTTTTCCGACCAGGTCCGCGCCCACATCCGCGGCCTTGGTATAAATGCCGCCGCCAACGCGGGCAAAAAGCGCGACTGAAGAAGCGCCGAAACCGAAACCGTAAATTACGTTTGGATCCCGAAAAATATAATAAGCCAAACTCACGCCTAAAAGCCCCAGGCCGACCACGGTTAAACCCATAACGCTGCCGGAAGAAAAGGCCACTCCCAAGCCCTTGTCCAAACTCTCTTTGGCCGCTTCAGCTGTTTTTACGTTGGCGGTCGTGGCGATGCGCATGCCGATATTGCCGGCCAGGATTGAAAGAATCGCTCCGGCCAAAAAACAGATGGCGGTTTGGTAGCTTAGGCCCGGAGTAAACCAAATGATAGCAGCTACCACGATGACAAAAATGCCCAAAATCTTGTATTCCTTATTAAGGAAAGCCATGGCGCCTTCGTGAATATAACCGGAAATTTCTCCGGCTTTTTCATCAGAAACAGCCTGCTTTTTAAGCTGGTGAGCCAGCCAACCGGCAAAGGCCAGGCCGGCTAGAGCGATAATCGCGGTTAAAAGTTCTAGTTGCATAGGTTTTTTGTTTTTTAAATTATTAAATTAATCCTAATTAATCCGAATTATTATCCGAATGCTCCGAATGCTGTGATTTAAAAATTCGGAGCATTCGGATTAATTCGTAGATTCGGATTATTACATTTTTTCTTCTATTGCCTTTTCTTTTTCTGTTTCTGCTTTTTTTTCTTTTTTCTCAATTTTTTCCTTGGTTTCTTTTTTCTCCTTGTCTTTCTTATCTTCTTTTTCTTCACCCTCTTCTGCCTTTTTATCCTTAGTTTCGTCTTTTGTTTTCTTCGTTTTCTTTTTATTATTTTTCTCATTTTTCTTTTCGCCGTTTTTCTCCGCTTTTTTCCCTTCTCCTCCCTCTTTGCCCTCTTCTGCCTTTTCGGTTTTTTCAATTTTGGCTTCGCCAATGTCTATTTTCCAGCCGGTCAAACGGGCGGCCAGGCGCGCGTTCTGGCCGTTTTTTCCAATTGCCAAAGACAACTGTTCAGCCACAACTTTTACAAAAGCCTTCTTTTCTTTTTCATCTAATTTTATGGAAACAATTTTGGCAGGAGACAGAGCGTTGGCAATGAACTTGGAAGGATTTTCATCATACTGGATGATATCAATTTTTTCTCCGCCCAGTTCGGAAATTATAGTCTGGATGCGGGAGCCGCGTTGGCCCACGCAGGATCCTATCGGGTCAACGTTTTCCGAATCGGTCGAAACAGCCACTTTTGCGCGCGAACCGGCTTCCCGGGCGACGGCTTTTAAATCCACCAAGCCATTGGAAATTTCCGGAATTTCCAGATAAAAAACTTTTTTCAATATTTCCTCGGATGTCCGGGACAAAATGATTTCCGGACCCTTAGAGCCCAATCGCACTTCTTTAATATAAACTTTTATTCTTTCGCCCGGATTATAGTTTTCCCCGAAAATTTGCTCCTCGGTCGGCAGATAGCCCACGGTTTTGCCCAGGTCAACCAAGACAAACCGGCCTTCCCGCCTTTGGACCATGCCGCTAACGACCTCTTTTTCTTTATCCTTGAATTCGCCAAAAACCATTTCTCTCTCCGCTTCCCGCAGCCGTTGGACTATAACCTGTTTGGCGGTTTGGGCTGCCATTCGTCCGTAAGCGGCTGGCACCTCCAATTTTGTTTTTATTTCGTCTCCGACCTTGGCGGTTTTTTTGATTAGCTTGGCGTCGCTTATTTGAATTTCGGTTTTGGGGTTAAATTTTTTTTCTTCCACAACGGGGGTTTCCTCTTCGGACTGGCCAGTTGTCCCCACATCAGATGTCTCTGCATCAGACGCAAGATTTTGCGTCTCTACGTCCTTTTTTTTGGTCTTTTTCGTTTTTTTTGGCGCATCAATAGGGGACGCAAGATTTTCAGACGCAAGATTTTGCGTCTCTACGTTCTCTTCGATTTCTTCTGGCGGCAGATCTTCAACTACGGTTTTCACGTCAAAAACCTTTGACTTGCCGGTTTCCGTGTCAAATTCCACTTTTATGTTCTGGTTTTTTTCGCCAAAATCTTTGCGATAAGCCGCGGCCAAAGCCGATTCAATCGTAGCGACAACCGACTTCTCATCCAGGCCTTTTTCCTCGCAGATTTGTTTGATGGCGTTTGATAGTTCGGACATATATTTTTGTAATTAGTAATTAGTAAATAGAAATTAGGATTACAAATACACAAATATCATCACGAATAACACAAATAAAAACAAGATGTTTATATAAAATTTGTGAATTTGTGTTTTGATTTGTGAATTTGTAATATTTAGTAAAGAAAAAGGCTAATTGTCATATTGAACAACTAGCCTTTATATAAGGAATGATAGCATAAAGGTGATTGCGTGTCAAACAAGGCGAAAGGAGTTAGCTATTTTACTAGCAGAGCCGCGCCGATGGCGCCGGCATTTTGGCCGAGTTTGCCCTTGAGGATTTTAATTTTTTTGGCTTCCGGATGCATAATGTAGCCGCGCATGATTTTTTTGATTTTGGAAAAAAACAGCTCGCTTGACTCAGCAACGCTGCCTCCGACAATAATTACTTCCGGGTCAATCAAATTAACAATATTGGCGAAAGCTATCCCTAGGCAGTGGCCAACTTCTTCATAAGCTTTTTTGGCCAAAGTGTCGCCGCGAAAAGCTTCCTCCGCCAAATTGGCCGGGTTGTTTTGCGTCAATTTTTGGTAGGCTTTTTCCAGCTCTATATTATTTTCCAAATCAATAATCATTTGGCCTGGTTCGCCGGCCCCGCGGTGGCTGCCCTGATAAATTTCATCATTTATCCACCAAGCGCCGCCAATGCCGGTGCCGATGATAATTCCGTAAACATTTTTATATTTTTTTCCGGCGCCCAACTTTATTTCGGCGCGCAAAAAGCAATTGGTGTCGTTATCTATTGAAATCGGTAATCCGGTCTTTTTTTCCAGGGAGTTATTCAGCTTTATGCCGTTTAGAATCGTTATATTGGGCGAGTCTATTATTTTTTTATCTTTATCATCCATAATGCCGGCTACCCCCAATCCGATGCCTTTAACTTTTGCTTTGTCTTGTTTCGCCTTTTTTAATAGCGGTTCGGCCAAAGCGTAAAGCATGATGATAAAGTGGCTCAAGTTGTCTTTTGGAGTGGCCAGGAGATAATCGGCAATGACTTTTTCTCCGTCAAAAAGCACGGCTTTCATATTGGTGCCGCCGATGTCAATGCCGATCGTGTATGCTTTTTCTGTTTTGTCCATATATGGTTATAAATTCTAAGCACTAAATCCTAAACTCTAAACAAATCCAAAATTCAAATTATCAAAATTCAAAACGTTAGTTTAAAACATTTGGGTTTAGTTAATTTGGGTTTGTTTAGGATTTAGATATTAGGATTTAGAATTTAATTAAAATATTTTTTACCCTTTAATATTGACGAGAGAATAGTCTTTTCGCCTCGTTCCAGAGCGCCGGGTTGTTATTGGCCTCTTTTTCCCAATACCACCATTCTCCTCCCCAGAGATAAAATTCCCTAAAGCCGGCGAGGCGGCCGAATTCCAGAATCTCCCTGAATTTTTGCAGATCCATGGTTTTGCTTTTTTCTTCTTCAACCATTTCCTGATAAGGAACCGGTCCCCAGGGTTCGGCCTGAAGTTCAATCACTATCCAGTCTTTGGGACGGGCAAAGAGACGGACGATGTTTTTTTTGAAATGAAAAAATCCCGGGTTGATCGGATAATGGATATATCTATCTAAAAATTTAGAGTAAGTATCGCGATAAAGGGTGGTGCCGAAAATATCCGCCCGCCGGGCCGCTCCCAGCCAAAGAGACAGTTCGCCGGAATCGGTTATTATAACCGGCCGGTCGTCAAGTTGCCTGACCAAAGCGATTTCGGCATCCAAAAATTTTTTATCCAATTTCGGGCAGTCCCCGAAGTGGGAAAGGAAAGGCTCGTTTTCCACCTGCCAAGCGATAATTTTTTCGTTGTCCTTGTACCTGTTTACAACTTTTCTTATATATTCTAATATTTTTTCATCCCTTTCTTTCTTTGGGAGATCGTCTGCCCAGTCCGGAAAATGGCATTCGGGCCAGCGAGGCAGGCGGCCGCCAACCGCGATAATAATTTCCGCTTCTCTTTTAGTTGTTTCCTCAACCAGCCAATCCATTTCTTCCCATCGGAATTCGTTATCGCTGGTTTCAATTTCATTCCAATAAGCCGGCAGTCTCAATTTTTTTACGCCCAGGTCATCTAGAATTGAAAGATAAACCAGTCGCCAGTCAAAACCCAAGCTTTCCGCTTGCTTTTTTGAAAAAGTCAGTCCGTATTCCAGCTCATTTTTATTATAATTTCGCCCCTGGCTCAAGACGATCAGTAGAAATAAAAAAATTATTAAAATGAAAAGAATTTTTTTTGTTCTTTTTATAATTCTAAACATAGAGAAAATAACCGCAAAACCAAGTTTTAGTAAGTATAATCTCTATTGCACATCCAGACAGAGTCTCTTCCTCGGTTAGTTATTTCAAAGACGCAGTCAGTAAGGTAAGAAGTGACAGCGTAGGAAGTGAGGATTATTATCAGGCCGATTACGCCGGTTTTAATTTGGTTTAGGGCTTCGGTTATTTTTTCCTCATTGCCCGCAGACGTCATGTATTTAAAGCCGGCCGAGATTATCAGAACCAAAAAAATTATTCCCAAAAATCCCAGAAAAACTTTTATGATTAAAACGGCTATTTCCCTCACGTCTTTCGGAGTTTCGCTGCCAAAAGCTTGGCTGCCGATTTGGCCTATTCCGGATTGTTTTTGCATATTCCACAATTTGCTTTCCGCAGCCTGCGCCATCGGCATGGAAGAAAATTGGGCCAGGATTACCTGGAATAGAAGGATGGCGGATAATAAAAGAGCGGAGAAAAAGCATTTTTTAATTTTAGTGATTTTCATATAGTTTGTGTTATAATTTAAATATCTACAAATTACAAATCTTTTACAAATTTACAAATACTAAATAGATTATTTATTATATTTAAATTATACCTAAAAATACGAAATTATTCAATTATATTCACCCCGTTAGAAATTTCTAGAAACAAGGGATTGGAAGCGGGGCTTAAGATTTATGCAGGGTTTTACGAAAATTCCTAACGGAGTAAATTTATCAGCTAAGGTTTTTTACAATACCATAATTCAGATAATAAGCAAGGTTATCGCCACGATTTTCGGTTTGGCGGCAGTAGCGATTATAACCCGTTATTTAGGGACAGTAGGTTTTGGCGAATATACCACCATCATCACTTTTTTATCGGTTTTTGGAATCTTGTCCGATCTGGGCCTGACTTTAGTCACGACGCAGATGATCAGCCAGCCCGGAGCGGATGAAGAAAAAATTTTAAATAATCTCTTTACTTTGCGTTTGATTTCAGCCTTGTTTTTTTTGGCCCTGGCTCCGCTCACCATATTTTTTTTCCCTTATAGCCGGGACGTAAAAATAGGAGTGGCTGTGGCGGTTTTTTCTTTTCTTTTCGTGGCTTTAAACCAAATTTTTGTCGGTTTGTTCCAAAAAAAGCTAAGAATGGACAAGGTTTCCATAGCGGAAATTCTGGGTCGGTTAGTTCTGGTTATCGGCGCTATTTTGGCGGTTAAGCTTAATCTCGGCCTTTTGGGAGTTATTTTTATTACGGTTCTGGCCTCGGCGGTTAACTTTTTGGTTTTATTTATATTTTCCTCGGGATTTTTTCGCTTAAAAATCAGATTTGACTACCCGGTTTGGAAAGAAATTATCGCCAAAACCTGGCCGTTGGCTATTACTATCGCCTTTAATCTGATTTACCTTAAAGCCGACACTTTGATCTTATCCCTGATAAAGGAGCCGGCCGAAGTCGGAATTTACGGCGCCGCCTACAAGGTGATTGACGTTTTAATTACCATTCCTTTTATGTTTGCCGGAATCATTCTGCCTATTTTAACTATGAACTGGGCGGAAAGGAATATTGAGGCTTTCAAAAGGGTTTTACAAAAATCTTTTGATTTTATGATGATTTTAGGCGTGCCTTTGGCGGTGGGGGCCCAATTTTTGGCCAAAGAAATTATGGTTGTCGTCGCCGGGGGGGATTTTGCGGCCGCCGGTTCCGTTCTTAAAATTTTAGTTCTGGCCTCCTTGGCCATATTCTTCGGCTGTATTTTTTCCCACGCTATCATCGCCCTGGATAAGCAGAAAAAAATCATAGGCGCTTATTTTTTTACGAGCTTTACGGCTCTGGCCGGTTATCTTATTTTCATTCCCCGTTTTTCTTATTTGGGCGCGGCCTGGGTAACGGTTTACAGCGAATTTTTTATCGCCTTGGTCGCCTTCTATCTTGTTCACAAATACGCCGGCTTCTTTTTTAATATTAGAATTTTATTCAAATCGGTTTTGGCATCAGCCGTTATGGCCGCCTTTCTCTTTTTTCTTCCCGGTTGGTATTATGGGAGCGCGGGCGGTTTGTTTTTAACTTTAGTTTTTTCCGCCGGAATTTATTTTGCGGCCCTGTATCTTTTTAAGGGTGTAACAAAAAAAGAAATTTTGGTCTTGCTAAATAAAGGTTAGAGTTAAATATTCAGCATAAAGAGATGGTTACAAAATTATTTCTACTACAATTTGTTATTTTCAGCCGATACTTCGTCAAGCTGGCGCCCCGCAAATGCGGGGCTGGCTTTCCTAATCTCGGCTGAAAATATCTAAATTTAGTCACAAAATAGTTTTGTAACCATCTCAAAGTATTTAGGATTTTTAAACATTTTTAATATGGCAAACATAGCAGTCGCCAATTCTTTGAAAGAAATTCCTTCGTTTTTTTTAGACCTTTTTGATGAACTTGAAAAAAGGGGACATTTTTTTTATTTTCTTTCGACGTGCCTTAATTCAGGGCCAAAGGACTGCGGGAAAGCGAGAAAAGCGTATTTTGGCCCGGAGGCTAGAAGTAATTTAAGTTTTGCCTTTTTTCTTTTGGCTTATCCGTTTTTGTTTTTTTTCTTTTCTTTTTCTTTTGTTTTTTTGAAATATAATAAAAACGTGAAAACCTTTGTCTGTTTGGGCGGGAACGAAAAAATTATTCTCACCCCCTTAGCGTCTTTATTGAGAATAAAAGTTGTTTGGTTGGAATTGCCGGAGATTGATTATCGGAAAATGCCGGCCGGTTTTTTGTTTTTGTACCGTTTTTATTCCCGTCGGGCGATTTTAGTTTCCTCTATCAGCTTGACAGAGGCGCGCCTTGGGAGTTTTGGCATTACGGCTGATCGGATAAAAAAAATTTCTCCCGGCATCAAGCCAAATCAGCCCGGCCGCCAGCAAAACATTTTTTCCAATTTAGCCAAGGCGGAGAAATCAAATTTTTCCCGCAAGTATTTCACTTTGGGCGTGATAACCGATTTTTCCCAGCCTCACCAAATTGAAAATTTATTTCAGGCGGTTAAAATCTGTTTGGCGGTTATTCCCAACTTGCAGCTTATCATTGTCGGCGAATGCCGAGTGGGGCCAAAAGACGAAGGCGAGAAAAAATTGTCCTGGCTCGCCAAGAAATTAGGGATTGATAATTTGGTTTGGTTTGTAAGCGAGCGGGGGAATCTAAAAAAATGGTCAGACAGCTTTGACGCCTTTATCGCTGTTAACGAAACTCCAAGGCTAGCCAACCTGGCTACGGTTTTAAGAATTATGTCAGAAGGGTTGCCCGTAATTGGTTTTTGCAATCGCGGTTTTGAGGATTTGATTTTAGAAGAAAAGGCGGGGATTTTGGTTGAAACCGGCAACAGTGAAGTTTTGGCCCAAAAAATTATAGAGCTGTATAAAAATAAAATTCGGTCCCGGCGTTTCGGGGAGAAAGCCAAAAGTTTGGTTGAAGCTGATTTTACGCTTGAGAAAGCGGTGGCAGCGATGGGGAAAATATTAATCTAGAATATGGAATATAGAATTTATCACCGCCTTAGCGGGATCCCGCCCTCTATAAATTTATATAAGTGGCGGGAGAATATAGACTTATGGATTCATTAAAAATAAAAAATGAACAAAGCGGGCAGCGGCTGGATAAATTTTTGGCGGAAAATTTAAGTGATTTTTCCCGCAGCCAGATTCAAAAGCTGGTAAAGCGGGGCGGGATTACCGCAAATGGCAGGGTGGTTTCTTCTCATTATAGTTTAAAAGAAGGCGATGAGATTAAAATTGCTTTAACTCCGGTCGTCGAGACCGAAATCAATGTTTCAAGAGAGAAAAAGCAAAATTTTTCTTTTCCGGAAATTATTGCCGAAACCGATGAATATTTGGTAATAAACAAACCGGCAGGCTTAATAATGCATGGAGCGAATTCTTTTAAAGGGGAAAGTTTGGCGGAAATGCTGGTGAAAAAATATCCGGGAATAAAAAAAATCGGGGAAGATCCGGAGCGCCCGGGAATCGTCCACCGCCTGGATAAGGAAGCGAGCGGTCTGGTGGTTATCGCCAAACAACAAAATTCTTTTGATAATTTGAAAAAACAGTTTCAAGAAAGGACGATAAAAAAAGAATACACGGCTTTGGTTTTTGGCCGGATTGAAAAAGACGAGGATAAAATTTTATTTCCGATAAAACGTTCAAGCGACGGCGCCAAAATGGCCGCTCTGCCCATAACCGACGGGGAAGAGGAAAATGTCAATAAGCCCGGAGCCAGAAGCGCCGTTACCGGATTTAAAATTATAAAAAAATTTATCAATTATACTTTATTGAAAGTTAAAATCAAAACCGGCCGCACGCACCAGATAAGAGTCCACATGCTTTCTTATGGGCATCCGCTTGTGGGGGATGATTTGTACAGCACAAAAAAAACCAGGGAGAAAAATAAAAAATTAAATTTAGGCCGGATTTTTTTAGTGGCGGATAAACTGTCGTTTTATGACTTGGCCGGGGAGAAACAGACTTTTACGATCGGGCTGCCGGGGGAGCTGGAAGAGGTTTTGGATAAAGTTAAATAATTTAATTTTTGTTATTTTTTACAAAAAAATCCCGGCAAACTTTCAGAAGAATGCCGGGGATAGAATGATATCATGCGGATCGCTTAATATTCATTACAGTTGCCTCCAGTAGTTTGCAGAACGCCGCCATGCTGAACCTTAGCATGACTTTTGCCATCTTGGCTGGTAATTATTACTTCGGTTGGATTAGTTAGGGCAATGCAGCAAAAAACATTACCATCTTTCTGGATGCTAGCAGAAAGAAAACGTTTTTTGTGTTTTTTCTGCCAGCTCTACATACACTCATAAAGCTTGCGCATGGATTTACCCTTGAAGTAGAGTATATTCCGCTTGTTTTTTTTAGACATGATGCCCCCTCTTTTATTGGTTTTTGAATAAGCATTTATAGCCGAAATCGCTTATACCCCCCTTAAATTAATGTGTCTTTTTGTTAAAGATCTTGACTATTAAGATAGCTTATTTTTAGAATAAAATCAATAGCTAGTATGGTTTGTGCGGCTCTCCCCTGGATTCCCGCTTTCGCGGGAATGACAAAGAGAAAAGGCCGTGGTCTCGCGACAATCTCTGTTTCTCTTCCGTCATCCCGGCCCGCGAGCCGGGATCCAGGGGTGCGTGATTCCAATTTTCTTTTTTGCAAAATCTTAGTGCGTGCGGCTCTCTCCTGGATCCTGAATCAAGTTCAGGATGACAAGGAAGGAAAAGCCGAGTTTTAAATTTTAAATCAAATAGATTATTATGAAAAACCAAGGAGGCCTGCTTGCAAAGGCAGGAAAAGTTTTTTTAATCTTGTTATTTATAGCAGGATTTTTTTATTTAGGAGAAAATTGTTGGGCGGCCGAGCATATAGTTATTAGCGAAATACAGATTACTGGTGGCGCTGGCAAAACAGAAAATGATTTTATTGAGCTTTATAATCCAACCGACGCTAGCATTAATTTAAAAGGCTATCGTTTAGTTAAAAGAACCAAAACTGGGACAAGCGACACGAGTATAAAATCTTGGACAAGTGATATTTATATCTCGGCGAACGGGTACTATCTCTGGGCTAATAGCAACTATATGGATATTCCAGTTGTTCCTAATGCCACCACCACCGGAACAATTAGTTCGGATAATGGGGTTGCTCTTCGTTTTGGAGCGGCAAATACCGGAGAGATAGTAGATAGTATCGGGTGGGGAGAAGCTCAAAATGTTTTTGTTGAAACTGCAGCTTTTCAAATCACTGATCAAAATGTATATCAAAGCATTGAGCGAAAATTTCAAGATAATAATTATATCGACACTAATAACAATAATGCCGATTTTTTTATCCAAGAAAATCCTAATCCGCAGAATTCCGGCGAGTCTGTCGCTCCACCTCCTCCACCCCCAGCCGAAGAGCCGGAAAATCCCCTTGACCCCCTTTATCAAGGGGAAGAAACGGCGACTTCAACATCCCCCGCCCCCCCCATCTCCCCTTTGCAAGGGGGGCAAAAAATAAATCTTGGCGACGTGGTGATTAATGAATTTGTGTCTGACCCGGCGGACGGAGAAGTGGAATGGATTGAATTGTATAATGCGACTGGAGAAGATATTGATTTGGTCGGCTGGACCATAGAAGAGGGTAGCGGGGCCAAAACAAGCTTATCCGGAGCCCTGGCCGGAAGCGGGAAAGAAAAATTTTTTATCGTAGAAAAACCCAAGGGCAATTTAAACAACAATGGAGACATAATTATTTTGCGCGATAAAGATAAAAATTTAATAGACCAAGTAACTTACGGAAATTGGGATGACGGCGATTTGGCCAATAATGCCCCAGCCACCTCTGATCCGGATTCTTTAGCTAGAAAATTTGATGGCTATAACACTTTTAACAATCTGAATGATTTTGCCGTTACCACCACTCCGACCAAAGGAACGGGCAATATTATAACGGCCGTGGCTGACGAAGAAGAAGAAATAAGCGCGGTTGAAAAAGCTTTGTATGATTTTAGCGATGATATAATTATTTCCGAAATTTTTCCTGATCCGATTGGCAGGGATAATGAAACCGAATTTATTGAATTATATAATAAAGGTGAAATAGAGGTGAATTTGCTGGGGTGGGGGCTGGGAGATGACAGCAAGACAAGATTTAAATTTAAAGAAAATATTCTTATAAAAGGCGGGCAGTATTTGGCGATTTTTCGCCCGGAAACTAAAATCGCTTTGAATAACGGGGGCGACAGCGCAAAGCTTTTTCAGCCTTTAAAAGACGAGCCCTGCCAAACAATAAAATATGAAAAAGCGATTGAGGGGTGGAGTTATAATTTTGCCACCTCTACCCGGAAATGGATTTGGAGCGAAGTTGTTACCCCGGCGGAAGCCAATATTATAAAAACCATAAATCACCCGCCGCTTGTTTCTTTTTCCCATCCGGAAGAAATAATAGCTGGCCAACCAATTATTTTTGACAGTTCTGACACAGTTGATGAAGACGGCGATGAATTAAAATTCAGCTGGGATTTTGGCGACGGCATAAAACTGGATTTGGCTTCGCCCGAACACACTTATTTGGCAGAAGGCAGTTTTTTGGTGAAGCTGGCGGTAAGCGACGGGACCAATGAGGTTAGCAAAGAAGAAATTATAAGAGTGGTTTCTCTGGCTGGCCTGTCAGGGCAGGCGAGCGAGCCAGGCAGTCTGGCATCGGTTATAATCAATGAAATTCTCCCTGATCCGGAAGGAGCGGATGCGGAGGGAGAGTGGATAGAGTTAAAAAATACAGGCGATGGCAGAATTAATTTGTTAAATTGGCAAATAGATGATGCGGAAGGCGGTAGCCGGCCGTATAAAATCAGTTCTGACTTATGGCTTTTCCCGGGCGATTTTTATTTATTGGAGAGAAGCGAAAGCGGTTTGGCTCTGAATAATACGAATGATTCGGCCCGTTTATTTAATAATCTGGAAGAATTGGTTGATGAAGTTAGCTATGAGAAATCTTTTGTTGGCGAATCCTATGCCCGGGCGGAAAACGGGAAATGGTTCTGGACAACGATTTTAACGCCTGGTGAGGAAAATGTAATTTCCGTGGCGGGCAGCAAAAGCGTCGGCCAAACAAGCGTTTTGGGAGTCTCGGTTAAGCCTTCGGAGTCGGGGCCAGGCGGGTATATTGTTACTTCCTTAGAAAAAATCAAAGAATTTGAATCCGGCGATCTGGTGAGAGCGGAAGGGACTGTGGCGGTTCTGCCCGGGATTTTGGGCGCCCAATATTTTTATATTGTCGGCTCGCCCGGAATCCAGGTTTATAATTACAATAAGGATTTCCCCAATTTGAAAATTGGCGACTATTTGGAGGTGAGCGGGGAGATATCGATTTCCGGCGGAGAGCAGAGGATAAAAACCAAAACTAAAGAGGATATGAAGATAATAGAAAATCGCGGGGCTCCGGCGCCGGCGGAATTAGCGATTGAAAAAATTACTGAAGAATATGTCGGCAGCTTGGTTTCCATAACCGGAGAGGTTGTTGACAGAAAAAGTTCAATTGTTTATTTGGACGACGGCACGGAAGAAACAAGGGTTTATATAAAAGGGACCACCGGGATAAATATTAAGGAAATAAAAGAGGGCGAAATTTTGACCATTGCCGGCATAGTGAGCCGGACCGAATCGGGCTTAAGGATTATGCCGCGCTCGCCCGACGATATAATAAGGAAAGACATAGAAAGCCAAAGCCGGGGGGAGGCCGGGCAGGTTTTGGGCGAAGTGGCGGCTAGCAACGAATGGGCAATAGCGGCCCGCGATAAGAAACTGGAATTATTTAAATATTTGCTGGTTTTAGCCGGTGGGATAATTATAGTTCTGGGCGGGTTATTGATCAAGGAGTTGAGGAGAGAAAGATTATAGATAACTTCATTTGACTTATTTTTCCCCCTTTGTTAAAATAAAATAACAATTTAAATAATAGAACTCACGTGCGTCTAATTTATTATCTTAAAATTAGACAATAATCAGCCGTGGGTTTATTAATCTGTAGGTTCCCACAAATCTACAAATCAGCTACAAATCTGCAAATATTAGTATTAAGTTAAGGTTTATTTGTATATTTGTGAAAAGATTTGTAATTTGTAGGGTATAAAACTATGAACATGAAAAAAATAGTTATTGTTTTGATTATCTTGGTGGCTTTGGGCGGAGCCAGCTATAAAATTTTTGGCAATAAAAGCGCCAAAATCATTTTGTCGCCGGAGGAAGCCAAGGCCAAGGCGGAAAAGTTTATTAATGAAAACCTGGTGCAAGCCGGCACAGAAGCAAACATAAAAGATATTCTTTCCGAAGAGGGGCTTTATAAGATCGTAGTTAATGTCGGAGGGCAGGATTTTGATTCTTATTTGACTAAAGACGGAGAGAAGTTTTTCCCCAGTGTTTTAGATATGAATTTTGTCATGTCGGAGAATGAAGATCTTGAGGTAACTTTGCCGGCCAGCGAGGTGGCGGTAAAATCCGATAAGCCGGTGGTAGAACTCTTTGTTATGAGCCATTGCCCCTACGGCACCCAGATTGAGAAAGGTGTTTTGCCGGTTATTACCACCCTGGGCAATAAGATTGATTTTACTTTGAAGTTTTGCGATTACGCCATGCACGGGGAGGTAGAATTAAAAGAGCAGTTGAACCAATATTGCATTCAAAAGGAAGAGCCGGAAAAGCTAGTGGCTTATTTAAATTGTTTTCTTGAAGCGGGCGACAGCAATGATTGCATAACGAGGTCGGGAGTGGATAAAACAAAATTAACCGCCTGCGTTTCCGCAACCGACAAAGAATATAAAGTGATGGAGAAATTTAATGACAAAACCACCTGGTCTGGCGGTGTTTATCCGGTTTTTGACATTCATAAAATTGAAAACGAGATTTACGGAGTGCAGGGTTCCCCGACTTTGGTCATAAATGGCGCGCAGATTTCTTCGGCCCGCGATTCCGCCAGTTTGCTGGCGACTATTTGTTCCGCCTTTAATAACCAGCCGGAAGAATGCGACAGGGAATTGTCTTCCGCTCCTCCTTCGGCCGGGTTTGGTTTTGACGCGAGCGGTTCCGCTTCCGACGCCAGTTGCAATTAAAATAACAAAAACAACAAGATAACATATTATAACGTAGAGACGGAAAATTTTCCGCCTCTACTTTTTATTTGACGATTGGGCCGCAAAAAGATAAACTTATAACAGTTAATTATAAAAAATTATAATCTATGAAAAAATTAATTTTTATTTTGGTTGGCATATTGCTCGCGCCAATTATCGCTTATATCGTTTCTTTAGTTACCGAAGCGCGTTTAGGCACTTTTGTTTCCGCTAAAATCTTATTAATAATGGTGATTATTGCTGTTGCCGCGGTGGTTATTTTGCATTTTGCCATTCGTTTGCCAAAATTTTGGGCAGGCGCTATTGTGATAGGAATTTTAATTTCACCCTATTTCCAATTTTTATTCGGCAAGATTAATATTTTCTTGACTGACCCGCCGAATTTAAGGGCTTCGGTAAGCGTGCCGGAAATAAGGGTTGAGATGGGCGATTTGATTTTTATAAACAATGAAGGCGGGGAGGTTGTGGCTTTGGCCGGCGGAGGCGTGAATACTCTTTATCCCGGAAAGAATATAGTTAATTTGGGCCAGCTGAATCTGCCGGCCGGAAATTATAAATCCGGCCGAATCAGCATAAAAAATGTGGAAGTTGATATCGGCGTTGATTTGGCCAAAGAGGTTAATTTGGTTTATGGAGAGCTGGCTGATATTTTAAGCATGATACCCTCGGATATTCCGGCCGAAGCGGCCGTTCTGATTCCCGGCGAAGCTGATATGAAAAAAAGAATAGCGGAAGAGATGGAAAAAATAATTAGCAAGGAAATGATTATTCCCTATTTGCCCTCATTTGTCCGGCTCAAATCCTTTGATAGATCCGGGAACAGCATCGCCATTGTGATTCAGGCGCAAATTGCGGATATAGCGATCCCGGCGGCTTTTCCTTATCCGACCGGAGCCGGCGGGCCAGATATTATTCTTGATATTACTTTAAATGAAATAGGCCTTCCCACCGGAATCGCGCCGATTATAAAACTGCCGCCCGGAGCTCCGGCTATTACTATTCCTGATTTAGCCCCTGATTTTGGCGGCATGGGCATCCCGACTGACTTTGGCATTCCGGAAAGCGTCCTGGAGCAAATTAAATCAGAAATTCGGGCCGGCATCAGCCAGGGCCAGGCCCTAAAGGCGGCCGCAGAGGGAGTCCAATAAGTAAAATATAAATTGGATTAGTTAAAATAAAATGTGTG
Organism: Patescibacteria group bacterium; assembly: GCA_028711655.1. NCBI lineage: Bacteria > Patescibacteria group bacterium. The sequence goes on along the minus strand of JAQTRU010000003.1, from coordinate 5,651 downwards.
TTTGATCAAATTCTAAGCACCAAATCCTAAATTCTAAACAAATCACAATTACCAAAATTCAAAGCCCCCAAACAATGATTAAAGAATTTGGTAATTTGAATTTTGAATTTGTTTAGGATTTAGATATTAGGATTTAGAATTTATGTAAAATATGTCTTTAATTTTTGACATTGAAACAATCGGGGAAGATTGGGAAAATATTGACGAAGCGACGCAGAGCAGCTTGACGCGCTGGATTAAGCGTGAAGCCGGAGAAGAAGAAAAAAAATATAATGTGATGCTGAAAGATTTGAAAGAGGGGCTGGGTTTTTCTCCTTTGACCGGAGAAATTGTGGCGATCGGAATTTATGATAATGAAAAAGATGAGGGAGCCATATATTTCCAATCTCCGCGGGAGGAGGCGCGGGAATACGCAAAAGAAAATTTTACCTTTAAGCCAAAGACGGAAAAGGAGATGCTGTTGGATTTTTGGGCCGGAGCTAAAAATTATAAGGAATTTGTGAGTTTTAACGGCCGGTCTTTTGATGTGCCTTTTTTGTTAATAAGGTCAGCGGTCCATAAAATCAAGCCGACCGTGAATTTAATGTCCAATCGTTATTTGAGCAGCCAATACGGAGTCAGGCATATTGATTTATTGGACCAGCTGTCTTTTTATGGAGCGGTCCGGCGCAAAGGAAATCTGCATTTGTATTGCCGGGCGTTCGGCGTTAAGAGCCCCAAGGGCGCCGGCATTACCGGAGATGATGTCGGCCGGTTATTTAAGGATGGAGAATATAAAAAGATTGCCGAGTATAATAGCTGGGATTTAACTGCCACGGCCGAGCTGTATAATATTTGGAAAGAATTTATACAATAACCCTATGAATTACAAATCAGTACGAATTTACGAATTTCAGAAATAACGTTTTATTTAGTATTCGTAAATTTGTGAAACATTTGTAATTTGTAGGAATAAAATATGTATTATCGTTTAAAGTACGGAAAATATTATTTAGTAAAGATTGCCATTTTGGTTTTAGTCGCAGTTGCGGGCGAATTGATTATTTGGTGGGCGTTAGTCAGAGAGGAAAGCGTGGAGTGGATTACCGGCCAGTTGGTCCACAATCCTTCGGTTTACGCCATCACCCAGTTGGATGACGGCCGAACAATCATTGGCAATGTCCTGGACGGTTTTGAAATAATTTTGCCAGAAGGCTGGCAGGCGAAGGAATTGAGATCCCCCAATTTTTATTTCAATGAAAACGGGAATTTGTTGTGCGAGATTAAAAGCAAAGTTGAAAGAAGGGGGGAAGACGTTAATGTCCCCCTTCTGCTCAAAGAGCAAGAGGGTTTTGTCCGGGTTTCCGCCGGCTTGACGCCGGCCGTCAAAAAAGAGCAGACGACTAAGGCTGGGGATTTTATTTACGAATTGCAAATACCGCTCGCCCAAAGCATTATTAGATATACAATGTCGTCCGGAGGGGCTGACAGAAGTAAATGCCGGCCGTATTTTGAGCAGATAAGAAAAAGTTTTTTGTATTATTAGTTCCTATAAATTACAAACTTTTTACAAATATTTTTTGGTTATTTTGTTTTCGCTTTTAAACTTGACATTTTTTTAAGGGCGGTATATATTAATAGAAACTAAATAAACACCTATAATAAAACCTTTGGTTCCGCTCCCCCGCCTGGCGGGTAGTGGAAGGTGGCCAAAGGGCTTCCCGAAAAATGGGAGGTTAAATAATCTTTTTTTATTTAAGGGAACTTGGATATCGCGATTTATTAATTTGAGATTAAATTTTAAAGTTGGCGATGTTAGTCGAGTTAAAAAGATTACAAATCCACAAATATTATCGCAAATAACACAAATAAATTTAAAGATGTTTATATAATATTTGTGAATTTGTGTTTTGATTTGTAATTTGTAGAATAAAAAAATATGGAAGAAGACAAAAAAATTCTTGATGAAAAAGGCAAGGATTTCCAAGAATTATTAGAAAAAGACAATTTAAAAATCCCCCAGGCCGGGGATACGGTTAGGGGAACAGTAATTTCCGCCTCTCGGGCCGAGGTAAGGCTTGATATTGCCGGTATTTTGATCGGCGTAATTCGCGGTCCGGAACTTTATGAGGAAGCGGAAGAATATGCCGGTTTGAAATCCGGGGATGAAGTTGAGGCCACTGTGATTGAAGAAGAAAATGAAGATGGCGAATTGGAGTTATCCTTCCGGCACGCCGGCCAGAAAAAGGCCTGGGAAGTTTTAAGAAAGGCGGCGAAAAGCAAAGAGACCATTAAGGTAAAAGTAATTGACGCTAACAAGGGCGGGCTTCTGGTTCGCTATTGCCAGATTCAGGGATTTTTGCCGGTTTCCCAATTGGCGCCGGAAAATTATCCGCGGGTAAGCGGCGGGGATAAAAGTAAAATTCTTGAAAAGCTCAAATCTTTTGTCGGCCAGGAGTTTGAGGTTACAGTTATGACTTTGGACGAAAAAGAAGATAAGATTATTTTCAGCGAAAAAGATGTTTGGAGCGAAAAGCAAAAGGACACTATCGCCAAATACAAGGTTGGCACAATCGTTGAGGGGGTTATTACCGCGGTTACGGATTTTGGGGTTTTTATCAGTTTTGGCGAAAATATGGAGGGCCTTATTCATATCTCGGAATTGGCCTGGCAGAGGATTGATTCTCCGGCAGATCTTTTTAAAGTCGGGGATAAAATAAAAGCCGAAGTTATAAGCGTGGCCGGGGCAAAAATATTTTTGTCCGCCAGAAAACTCTTGAAAGATCCCTGGGAAGAAGCCAGCGCGAAATATAAGGTCGGCCAAACAGTAGCCGGGACAATTTTAAAAATTAATCCTTTCGGCCTGTTTGTAAAGTTAGACGAAGATATCCACGGTTTGGCCCACGCCAGCCAGTTGGGTTTGGCCCAAAACCAAAAAATAAATGAGTTGTTTAAGCTGGGCGAGAAAGCCAGCTTTGAAGTAATGTCTTTGGAGCCGAAAGAGCATCGTCTGGGATTAAAACTGGCCAAAGAAGCTGGAACAAAAAAAGAAAAAACAAGCGCCAAAGAAACAAAAGAGAAGGAGATAAAAGAAGAAGAGGCGGTTTCTGAAAAAGCCAAGCCGGCCAAAGAAAAGAAGAAAAAGACGGCCGGAAAGACACCGGAAGCCAAATCGGAAAAGAAAGAAATTAGCAAAAATAAAAAATAATTTATATTGTAGAGACGCATAATTATGCGTCTCTACAATTATTTGTTTTGTTTGCCAAAAAGGACTCTGTATTATATAATAAATTTTGTAGTCTCTAATAAAATTAACAATTTATGAAAAATTTGGTTAAGAATTTTTTAATCTTCTTTCTGGTTTTTTTAATAATTGCCAGCCTTTTTTCTATTTTAAGCGATGGGAGCAAAACGGAAACAGTCGGTTTGGAAACCTTAATAAGCCAGATTAACGAGGAAAAGGTTTCGCAGATAGAAGTAAGGGGCGCGGAAATGAAAATTACTCTGGCTGACGGCGCGGAAGAGATCGTTAAGAAAGAAAGCGGAGAGTCATTATCGGAGTTGTTAAGAAATTTCGGCGTGGAAGCGGATAAGATTTCAAAGATTAAAATTCAGGTGAAAGAAAACGAAGGATTAAATTTTTGGCTGTCGGCCATTCTGCCGTTTCTTATTCCTTTTCTCCTGATAGGCGTTTTTATCTATTTTATGATGCGAAGTGTGGCCGGAGCCAATTCCAAAGCCATGATGTTTGGCCAGTCGCAAGCCAGGGAGTCCGTCAAAGATTTAAAAAATAAGGTTACTTTTAAGGATGTGGCCGGAGCTAAGGAGGCCAAAGAGGAATTAAAGGAAGTGGTTGAATTTTTGAAGCATCCCAAGAAATTTTACGAATTAGGCGCTCGCATTCCGCGTGGAGTTTTGCTTTTGGGCAGCCCGGGCACGGGAAAAACTTTGATGGCTCGGGCTGTGGCCGGAGAGGCTGATGTTCCCTTTTTTCATATTTCCGGTTCGGAATTTGTGGAGATGTTCGTTGGAGTTGGCGCTTCCAGGGTTAGGGATTTATTCAAACGAGCCAAGAAAAATTCTCCTTGCATATTATTCATTGATGAAATTGATGCTGTTGGCCGCCGGAGAGGAGCCGGACTCGGCGGTTCCCATGATGAGCGCGAGCAGACTTTAAATCAGATTTTGGTGGAGATGGACGGCTTTGAAACTCATACTAATGTGATAGTTATCGCCGCTACCAATCGGCCCGATGTTTTGGATCCGGCCCTGCTTCGGCCCGGACGTTTTGACCGCCGGGTGGTAATTGACGAGCCGGACATAAAAGACCGGGAGGAAATTTTAAAGGTTCATGCCCGGCAAAAGCCTTTGTCTAAAGAAGTGAGCCTGCGCCGGATTGCTGAACGGACTCCTGGTTTTTCCGGAGCTGATTTAGCGAATCTTCTTAATGAAGCGGCGATCCTTTCCGCCCGGCGGAACAAAAAAATGATTGAGATGGACGAATTATTTGAATCAATTGAAAAGGTTATGATGGGGCCGGAGAGAAGGAGCCGGGTGATTACAGAGAAAGAGAAAAAAATTACCGCTTACCACGAAGCCGGGCACGCGATCGTCGCCCACTTTCTTCCCCATACTGATCCGGTGCAAAAAATTTCCATTATTGCCCGGGGCCAGGCAGGCGGTTACACCCTCAAACTCCCGACCGAAGATAAGCATATGCACGCCAAATCGGAGTTTGTGGAAGAATTAGCCGTGCTCTTGGCCGGCCATGCTACCGAGAAAGAAATTTTCGGCGAAGTGACCACCGGCGCCACTTCTGATTTGCGCCGGGCCACGGCCTTGGCTCGCCAGCTTATAACCGATTATGGCATGTCGGACGATTTGGGCCCGCGCACTTACGGTGAAAAAGAAGAGATGATATTTTTGGGCCGGGAAATCCATGAGCAGAGGGATTATAGTGAAAAAGTGGCGGAACAGATTGACAAAGAGATTTCCCGCTTTATTGAGCAAGCCGCTAAACAGGCAAAAGAGATTATAAAAACCGAAAAAGAAAAGCTTGATAAAGTGGTTGAAGCTTTGCTAAAAAAAGAAACTTTGGAGCGGGAAGAGTTTGAAAAAATTGTCGGGAAAAAAGAAGGAAAAGAATAGGGTGTTTTTGGCAGGGGCGCTTCGGAAGGAGTTGACTAATGGGTGTTTTGGGTTATAATAATAATATAAATAAAATAATACCTGCCTGCCGCCTGCCTGTCCGGTAGGCAGGGCAGGCAAGAAATAACAAAATAACAAAATAAGACTCTATTTATTTTTTATCCCGCCACTTTATTTTATTAATAGTGGGCGGGATCCCGCCTCGGCGGTGATATTATTTTGTTTTTATGTTATTTTCATATTTAACTTATGTCAGTACCAGCCAAAAGAAGGTCTCGCTCGAAAGTCAGGCGCAATCGGGCTCACTATGCTTTAAAAAAAATGGCTTTAAACAAATGCCCCAAGTGCGGCCAGCCGAAGCGGCCGCATCAGGCTTGTTCTTTTTGCGGATCTTATCGGGGCCGGGAGATAGTAAGGATTAAAGTTAAGACCAAGAAAGAAAAAAAATAATCCGAATTTAATAATTAAATAAATTATTCCGTAAATCGCGTTTATCCGAACGTTTTAATTTAAAAATTCGGAAT
>JAQTRU010000002.1 GCA_028711655.1 Patescibacteria group bacterium | reverse complement strand
TCATCTGTCCAGTATTCTTTTTTTAGATCTTTTGCCTGAATCAATGGAACTGACATTTTTTTATATTCCTTGTTAAAAATTACCGTTAAATTTTATTTTACGTTTTTTATAAAAGTTATAACCTGATCGCCCTCTTTAACTCCGGACAAAACTTCAACCATGCCTCCGTCGCCCCGCAGACCGATTTTTACCGGCTCCTCAACGACTGTTTTGTCAACCAAAATCCTTACGTATCTTTCACCGTTATTTTTTTCTATTACCGCCCGGGACGGCATGATTAAAACGTTTTCCCGGGACGCGGTGGTAATAATAACATTGGCGGTCATGCCGGGCTTTATATAGGCTAATTTTTCTTTGTCTTTCCCCGCAAACTCCGCTTCAAAATCCTCGCCCTCCATATTTAAGCCGTTTTGCCCGAAAACAAATTGAATTTTAAGTTTGTAATAAATTATATCCTGGATAACGGTTTCCGCCGGCTCTATGGAATAAACTTTCCCGAAGATTTTCACTTCATCCCCAAAAGCGTCTAAAGTAATCTCGGCCGAATTGTCCTTTTTTACTTTGGCAATATCAGCCTCGGAAATATCAACTTCAATTTCAAAGTTGTTTTCACCCAAAATAGCTATGGCCGGTTTGGCCGCCGCTGCCTGTTCTCCGACTTTATAATCAATTTTCACTACTGTGCCGTCAATCGGCGCTTTTATTAAACTGTCTTCAATCTGTTTTTTTGCCAACGCCAAAACGGCTTCGGCTTGCTTGACCTGGGCTTGATATAAGGATATATCCTGGGTCCGAGCCGGAGATTTAATGTTTTCCAGTTGGGCTTTGGCCACCAGCCAGGCCTCCTGGCTGGTATCGGCTTTTGACTGGGCGGCCGCCACCTTTTGTTCTCCGGCCAGCCGAACCGAGGCTAAGGTATTTTTGGCCGATTTTATAGCGTTGGCCAAATCCGTTTTGGCTTTAGCCAGATTATCCTCGGCTTCCGCCACCCCTGTCTGGTAAGCTAAAATTGCGTCTTCTAAATTATGTTGGGCGGTCTGGACAGCGGAAATTGCCGTGCTGATAGCCGTAATCTGGGCGCTGATGGAAGTCTTGTAAGCGTCAAGGTCGGTCTGGGTGAAAGCCGAAGACACAACGCTGTTTTCCAGAGCTTTATAACAATAATCCAGAGCCTCAAAAATTTTATTTAAAGCGGTAAGAGAGTTTAAGCTTACGGCAATCGCCTCTGAATTTGTTCCGCCCGCCTTAGCCGTTGACAGGCTACTGTTAGCTGCTGCCAGCAATCCCGAAGCGTCCGCATAGGCGCTTTTGGTGCTGGATAAATAACTGGCATTTTTAGCTTTAAGCGGCTCTTCGGCATCACTGTCATTTAAAATCGTATTAATGCTGTCAAGAGCGGTATTGGCTATTACCAATTTATTGTCAACGGTTGTCAGGGCTACGCTTCTTTTATTGTTGATTGACTGCTGGTAAGTGCTCTTGGCATTGGCTAAATCAGTTTCTGCCAAAGACAAGGCCTGCTCATAGGAAGTAATGTCTTCGGCCTTATCAGACTCCAAATCGGCCAAATTTTTTTCCGCCTGGGAAATATCCTCCGCCACGGTTTTTTTCACTTTATCCAGCTCGTCCAAACTGGCCAAATAAGTCGCCTTAGCTTGGTTAACCTGGGCCTGGGAAACGGCGATTTCCACGGAAGTGGCGCCGGACAGCAATTTATTCAAATTGGCGTTAGCCACTTCCAAATTGGCCAGGGCCTCCTGTTCTTTTATGGAAAAAGAGCTGTAATCCAATTCTGCCAGAACTTGATCTTGTTTTACCTTGTCGCCTATTTGGACCAATATTTTCCCGATTTTCCCGCTTTGCAAAAAACTCAACTCAATTCTCTGGGAAGCCTTGACCGCGCCCACTTCGCTTACTGTTTGGACCAATTTCCCCCTTTCAACCGCCACGGTTGTATATTCAATTTCTTTTTTTCTGCCCGCAATAAAAAATACGGACAAAGCCGCAATTATCAATAAAAATATTATTATTGCTTTTTTCCAAAATTTTTTCATAATAATTAAGGCTCTTGCTTAATTTTTTCTACATTGGCAATAATTTTTTTAACTTTATCAACAAATTCATCAATATTGAAATCGCTTTTTATAAAATAATATTTTGCTCCCAATTTCAGACTCAAATTCTGGCTATACTGATCGCTTAGGTTGGTAAAGATGAATATCGGCAAACAAGAGGTTTCTTCGTCCGCTTTTATGGCTTTTATTATGTCGAAACCGTCAATAGCCGGCAAAATCAAGTCCAAAATAATAAAATCTGGCTTGATTTTCTTTATTTCCGCAAACAAACCCCCGATTTCCATGTTGCCGCTATTAGCTTCAACCTGAAAGCCCTCCAAGCTGAATTTTGCCTGCAAACTGGACAAAATATTAACATCATCCTCAATTATAAATATTTTTTTAGCCATATTGGTATTATAACATAGAATAAAATAAAAGAAAAACAGGCCCTCCTCCCTGCTTTTTTATAGGGGGTTTCCGGAAAAAAATATTTAACTGGATAAAATTTTTTCCAAGTATTTTTTCGCTTCCAATTGCCTTTTGAAGGAATTTTCCAGCTCAAGCGCGCAAAATCTGGCCAAATATTTTTTATATTTTTTAACATAATCCAATTCAGATAAATTTTTTAGCCAATGGCTGTTATAATATTTTACCTTTTTTCCGTTCTCAATTTCAAAAAATGGTTTTTTGCCCATGGCCGATATGTGGCAGAAGCCAATTTTATATTTTTTCAAAATTTTTGGGAACTTTTTATGATTCTCCAATTTCTGAATATGGTTATAATCATGCCAATGGCTTACGTCCAGACAAAAGCCGGCAAAAACATCCAATAAACAAAAATCGTCATCTGAAAAATCAATATGGTTTTCCAAATAAATTTTTTTCAAATACCCCTTGCTTTCGGCTAAAAAATTTTTGTTCACCTTGTCAAAATGAGTATTGAAAAATTTTGTTTTATATTTTTTCATTAAATAAGAAAACTCCCATTTTTTAAAATCATGCCTGGCATGAACAACGGGGATTCTCTTTAAGCCAGTTTTTTCCAACAATTTATAAAGTTCTTTTCGTTCTTTAATTTCCAGGCAGGTCGGAAAAAGCGCAATTTCTTTTAAACACAATTCATCAATTTCTTTAACTTTGGCCCGCCAGTCCGATTTATAAGTTGTTGTTAATCCTAAGAGTATTTTTGGTTTCATTTATTTATAGCGCAAAGCCGTTAAGGGATTTAGCTTGCCGGCTTTATTGGAAGGATAGACTCCGGTTATGAACCCGATCAAAGTTGAAAAAACTATAATCACCGCGATAAACCAGGGCGGGTTATAAAACAAATCCAGGGACTGCCCGCCAAAAATCCTGGCTAAAATATTAATTCCTATGTTGGCGGCTTTACTGGCCAAATAACCCACTATAATCCCTCCCACGCCCCCCAAAAAACCCATTATGGCCGACTCCATTAAGAACAATAGCCTAATATCTCTCCCCGTGACTCCGATTGCCCGCATAATGCCGATTTCATTGATCCTTTCCAGCAAAGTAATCGTCATAGTGTTAAACATGCCGATAGCCGAAACAACCAGGGCAACCAACCCGAACAAGGCTAAAATAATCTGAATAATTCTAAATATCTTATTGGCTTGGTCAATTGTGTCCGACAAAGAAGAAACCAAAAATCCTTTATCAATAATTTCATCCCTTACTCCGGCTATATGTTCGTTAGCCGAAACCTTGACTTTTAGTTCATTATACTGGCTGATTCCCAAATCGCTTATTGTCCGCCTGGGTATAAAAATATAATTAGCGCTTTCGTTTTCAATAACCCCGACAATTTTATATTCTTCCTCCCTCTTCGCCACCTCAACCTCTTCAAAGCCTTCCTCCGACAACTTCGGCACAAATAGAACCAGGGAAATATTCTCGCCGATAACCTGCTCCGAATCCAAATTGAACAATCGCGCTCCAGCCGTGGAAATAACCGCTTCATATCTGTTGTCGGATTCAAACATCTCTCCCTTATCCGCCCTAAGGCCGCTCAAACGAAAAAATGACGGGTCAACCGCTTCAACCAGGCCGTCGCCGGTGAGATCATTGGCCGCTAGCTGGCCGGTCAGATGGATGGAAACGCTCACTTCTTCCACCTCTTTAATCCGAGAAATTTCTTCAACGTCTTTGTCGGTCAAGGTGATTAATCTCTCCGCCCCCGGGCTTACATCTAGGCTCAACAAGGAATCAGCGGTAGTGATTCTGCTTAAAATAGTTTTTTGCAAACCATAGCCCAGGGAAACCAAAAACAAAACCGTGCCGATGCCGACGCTTACGCCCAAAACGGTTAAAAAAGTCCTTAAAGGCCTGTTTTTAAACATTCTGATTGATAATGAAATTAAGTCCAAAATCCCCATATTATTTATATTTTCCTAAAATCAATAATTCTAATCTTCTAGCGATTTTTTTCGTAACCCTCTTGTCTATCCCCGCTCCGCCCTCTTTCAAGGGCAAATCTATTTTTTTGAAAAATCCTTCCTTGTCTATTTTGCTGGTTACTCTCATTTTTATCGCGCCGTCCATTATTTTCAGAGAAAGCGGATCAGACACTTTAAGGCGAAAACTATCCAAGAGATAGCCTCTTATTTGTTCTATGTCCGCATTCTGCCAGGATCTTTTGCCGGAAGAAATTTCCCTGTCCATCTTTTCCAAAATGCTTATTTCCTTCATTATATCTTTCACTTGATCGGAAACGCGCCGAGCCGACCTTTTGTCCATGCCCAATCCCCCTTTTTCAATTTCTTCGTCAAGGTATTTGAAAAATGAATCTTCTATGCTTCGCATTCCGGCAATCAGCAAATTTTCAACTTTTTTCTCAATCGCCCCGACTTCTTCTCCGCTCATTTCCAGCAAAACCTCGGAAACGATCTGCTTGGCTTTAAACGGTATTAATAAGCTTCCCGCCGCTCCGGAAATGCCGGAGAAGGTCCTGGCCAGCATCTCCAATTCTTTGGAAATAGGAGCTTCGGCTTCTTTATCTTCCGGCCTGGCGGCAATTTTTTTCCTTTCTTCGTTAACCCTTGTGTCCACAATCGCCCCATCTTTTACATAAAATACCCGATGGGCAATATTTAAAAAGGCGGGATTATGGGTCACCAAAATAACGGTTTTTTTGCTTCTTTCGTTAAGGTCGGCCAAGAGGGACATGACGTCTTGGGCCGCTTTTGAATCCAGATTTCCAAGAGGCTCGTCAGCCAGCAATATTTCCGGATTATTTACCAGAGCCCGGCTTATGGCCACCCTCTGCTGCTGCCCGCCGGAAAGCTCGTTAGGAAATTTATCCGCCTGTTCTTTTACCCCAAAATGGCCTAAAAGCTCTAAGGCCTTTTTCTCCCTTTCTTTTTTATCCGCGCCGACAGCCATCTGCGGTAAAATAACATTTTCCAAAACATTTAAGGAATCAACCAAATAATAAGCTTGGAAAATCATCCCCGTCCTTTTTTGATGAAATTCTTCCGTTTCTCTGCAATTAAGTTTTGCGATGTTTTTGCCGCCGACATAAATATCCCCGGTGATGTTTGTTTCCAGGCCGGCGATTGAATAAAGCAAAGTTGACTTCCCGCAGCCGGACGGCCCAAAAAAAATAACAAACTCGCCCGGGTAAATTTCCAAATTAATCTTCTTCAAAGCTCTTACTTCGTTCGGCTTGCCCGAAAAATAAGTAACATTTAAATCTTTTATTTTTATCAGCGCGTTTGTTTGTCCCATATATTATTGAATAACGGCGGCTTTTTTATTTTTTGATATTTGGCTTACTTTTTCATTTTTCCAACCCAGCCGAAAACGTCTTCCACATTTTTCATAATAACTTGGAAAACCGATTCGCTCTGACGGGGAGTAAGAATAGTGTAAATTTTAGACATGGAAACGTTGCCGCCCGAATCAATGCTCTCCACCCGGAAAGAATAAATTTTGCCCGGTTCAAATTTAGTAATAACCGCCACGTGCTTCTTGGAATAGTTAGCGTCCAGATTGGTGGCCTCCGCCATTGCTTCTTCCGGGGAAGCGATGCCGGCCTGATAATAAACTCTGGTGGTGGACGGCTCATTGGTAAGCCAGGAAATAATGGTCTGGATTTTTATGTCTTTGCCTGGGGAAATGGCCGAACTGGTCTGGACCTGGTAAATAATCGGAGGCAGGTCGTCTTCGGAGGTGGAAAAAGAATCTATGGTTTTGCTGGTGGCGTTTTTGTCTATATCAACGCTCAAAAGCTCCACCCGATAAATAACCCCGGGTTCAAAATCGTCAACGTTCACTTCGTGAATGGTGGTAATGGCTTTGTCATATTTAGTGCGAGCTTCTTCCCGGACCAGCGTATTATTCCGGTAAGGGGTATATCTGACCGTGGAATCCGCCTCCACATTAGTCACCCATTTAAACGCGGCTTCGGTGGTGGAAATGTTTTGGATAGCGTAATTGCCGATTTCCAGAACTTCTTTGGCGGTGCGGAAGGTGAAATTTCCGGATCTGGCTTCCGGCCCGATCGGACCCTGGCTTCTTAACTGGTAATGGTAAATGGTATCCGGCCGCAAATCGTAAATTGCCACTATATGATCCCTGATTCTTTCCGTTGAATTGCCGATTACCTGCAAATAGGGATCGGCGGAAGCGGCTTTGTATTCGCCCTCCGGCGCAATCGCCACCAGCGAATTGGCTTCCTTGTCTGTTTGCCAAATGACGGTGGCGGTCTTGGCTGTAGTTAACACGCGGGGTTCTCCGGACAAAACAGGGGCCGGAATCGTTCTGGCTAATTCCTCTATGGAGCTTTGCTGGAGCATCAAAGTTGATTCCAGAGATCCGATTGAGACTTTTGAAACTGTCTGCTTAATAACATCCATCGCCTTATTAACCGCCTGCGAAGCCAATTCTAACAAACTCTCGGCTTTCCCGGTTTCTTCCTGCTCCGAGAGCTCCCCGGTCAATTTCTCCACATCTTGAAAGCTTACCTCTCCCGTTTGCTGGCTTAATTCATCGGCCAAAGACAAAGTAATAAAAGTGGCGCCGGTTCCTCGAGCCAAGTTGCCGGCTGAATCAGCCGAAGTAACCCGGTAATAATAAGTGGTTTGCGGAGAAAGCCAATTGAGTTTAACCCTATGCGACATTGCGCTGCCGCGTTGCCCTTGGGTATAGCCATAGCCATAAGATCCCCCGTACTCCACGAAGCTATCGGAATTTTCGTCGGTTTTCCAGGTAACTATGGCTGAATCGGAAGTTATGTCTGAAACACTGACATCGCTGATGGCCGGAGCGGTAGTATCGCCGCCGGAACTGGGCACAGTGACATAAACAATGCCTCCGCCCGGGCTGGTGGTTTCCACGCTGTCTTCTCCGGCCTGTCTGGCTATCTCTTCTCTCGCCGCTACCGCGCTCTCTTCTGATAATGTTTCCAGGGTGGTGAAGTTGTATTCAGCGCTGGAGGTGGCGTTATCGTTAGCGTCGGTTGACGTCACTTTATAATAATAAACCGTATCGGCGGTTAAATCGGACAGAACCACAGCATGGCTGGTATTTAAACTGGAGGAAGTCTCGGAGAGGGTATAATTGCCGGAAACCGTACCGTAATCAACCTGCGAATCGGAAGCTTCATTGGTTGTCCAGCTGATAACCGCCGAAGTGTCCGCCACCGGGCTGGCGGTCGGACCGGCGGTAATGTTCGGCGCGGTTGAATCAAGGGAAGTCGTGAATGAATAATATTGAACTATTCCGCTGACAATATTTTTATCTTGAGCCACTCCGGATTTAACGTAATAATAATATTTTGTTCCTTCAGTCAATTCAGAAATAGTAACTGAATGAGAAGTTACTTCCGCGGTTGTTCCCGTTTCCGTGGAGCCGGACATGTCCGAGTTAGCTGAATACACGACATAAGAATTACTGCTAATATCCGTTATCCAGTCAATCCTGGCCGTATTATTGCCTGTTTCAACGGCTGAAACATTGGAAATAACCGGTCCGGAAAGGGTTGTAAATGAATATCCGTCCACTCCCAAAGTGCTGGAAGCCATATTACCGTATACATCGGTTGACTTAACTTTATAATAATAAGTTGCGCCCGAAGAAAGGCCGGATAAAGTAACGCTATGCTCTCCGACGCCAGCCGCGGTATCCAACATTGAAGTCACGCCAACATAGGGAGCTCCGGAAAAATCGCCGCCGGAAGAAGTGATATATTCCACCCGGGAATCAGCCAACTCGTCCGTATCCCAAGTAATCGTGGCTGACTGGGTAGTGACGCCGGAAGAGGCAACGCTGGAAATAACCGGCGGAGTCGTTTCTACGCCGCCGCCGCCTTCAGTCCCGTCCTGAACTCCGTTAGCCGTCCCGGTAACCACAGAAGAATATCCGGAAGTATTACTATTAGCATCAATGGTCACAATTTTATAATAATGAACACTATCCTCTACTAATTCAAAATCGGCGTAATAATTTTCGGTTCTATCAGTAATAGCGCTTTCTAGGGTATAAGTAGAACCGTCTGTGGAATGGTAAACCTGATATGAACTAAAACTATGAGTAGGTTCGGAAACGACTCCCCAGGCGATAAATAAGCCGTAAGTTGGGGTATCCAGGGCCAAATTGGAAATATCCTGCACCATGGAATTGAGGGGCGTAGGGGGAGTAGTCGCATTAACCGCGCTTACATTGCCATAAGCGTCTTTGAACTCCGCATAAACCGTATCCGGATCCGTAGCCAGAGATATAGTGGATTCCGCGCTGTAATTTTCCCAGCTGGCGCCGGAAAAACCGCTATCAAGGGAAATTCTCATCTGCATACTTGAATCATCCGTGGCGGATAACGCCAGAGTTGCCGGAGTAGATGTGGCATAAATATTCAAACTGGCAGAAGCCGGCGCGGTTGTATCCAAAATCCCGGAGCTGGAAGTTGAGCTAGCCGTAGCATTCGCCAACTCATTATCATTTATTATGACCTTAATTTGAAACTCGGCGCTATAAACATCGGAAATAGTGGTAGAAGCAACCCAGGTAGCCGTATAGGTAAGAAAGCTATCTTCCAAAACTTTATTATCAATATCCCCGTCGCCATCAGTATCGGTCACCTCTCCGTTTTCCGGCGCGTCGCCAAAGTCTATGGAAGTGGTGGCGATTGAGGTCCAAGACGAGCCGGCGTTCAGGGAGTATTGGAAAGTGGGGGTAACATAATTTTTGGTAACTGTTCCCGAAGTGGCGTCAGTATCCTTGATCTCATAACTAATATCAACTACGCCGTCACTTCCCTGAACGGCTGTAACATTTTGGATGCTAGGCGGGGCATTAACCACATAACTTATAGTAACATCGGATAAAGTGGGATTGTTAATGCCGTCGTCGGATATAAAGAAAACTTTGTATTGGAACCACTGGTCGTCGCTAGTGTCCGCATGAGTAGAATTGATTGTTTCTCCGCCCGCCGGGTCAGTATAATAATCGTCGGCGCCGGTCGGCCCCAGCCAAGCGCCCCAGTCGCTGCCGTTAGGCGAGGTCCTTAATTGAAATTTAATGTCCGAACTCCCGGGCAAAGTTTCTGTCCAAGCAATGCCGGCTAAAACATTGGCTGCATCGCCGGAATCATAAGCCGAAGAAATCAAATTGCCCAAAACATTTGTGTAACCCCAGGTAACATCATTCAAAAACGGCCAGGAAGCGTCATCATCGGAGGTTAAAATAGCTTGATACTGCAAATAACGTTTAGTGCCGATATCATTTGTTGGCACGCCATTAGAAACGGTTATCCAGCTCGTCCAGGTTTCGTCCGGAACTGCCACATTGCCGGCCCTTGCCTGCATAACAATAGAAGTGTTGGCCGGCTTAGTTTCGCTCCAAGAAAGCATATTGGTCGGAATTTCCGAACCGGCGTCATAAACCGCGGAAGTGGTGGTGCCGGTCGTAGCCGCTTTGGCTTGATTGGCAAAATAAAAAAAGCCAAAAACAACCGCTATTATAACCGGAAAAATAATAGTTATTTTTGGCTTAAAAAAATTTAGCATGGGATATTGTATCTATATAATATATTATCTCTCATCAAAATAATATATTATCTCTCATCAAAACTTTTACCTAACAGCAATTTCTCGGATAGAGCCTGCCTGCCGGTAGGCAGGGACTGCTACTTAAAATTCCGGCGATACAGCAGACCCTAACGGAGACTGCTGCCGGGCAAAAAAAGATAATGCCGTAATTATATTTTCTAATATAAACATCTATATGAATACCCAAAAGCGTTTGGATTCCCACCGCCACAATCATAGCCAGGGAAAATATAATCTCCGCATGTATATCCGCTCCAAAGAGCATAATATAGATTATTATATAAACTCGGTTTGCATATAACGGCTACTCCAACACCTTGCGCATTGCCTTCGGGGCAAAGAGGGCCTGCTTGGGATAAATACATTGTCCGACAATTACCGCTTCCGTCGCAATATTGACAAGTACTGTTGCAGCCGCTTGGTTGGGTGTCTATTGCCCTATTAACACATGATCCGTCAACGCATGTCCTGCAGGTAACGCATGTCCCGTCACTATCTTCGGTGACGGCCACACACTCTCCGTCAACACAGTCATAACAATTATCGGAACAACCTTCGGTTGTATCATCCGCAGATCTGTTGGTGCAGGTGCCTACACTTCCCTCTAAATTGCATGCTTTACACACGCCTTCGCATACTCCATCGCAACAAACACCGTCTACGCAAAAACCCGAATCACATTCTAGAGCCGAAGAACAGGTTATACCATTGGGTTTAGCTATGCCCACACTGCCATCAAGATAATAAGTACTGCTCGTAGCATGCGTTTGCCAATCCTCGTCCGAAGTCTGGGACCAAATTTCTGAAGTGGTGAGGGATAGGGATAATTCTCCGGGAGTGCTGGTGGAAACATTGTCTTTGGAAAAATATTTAGTCCAGCCGGTTTGATCAGAATGAGTAGCCGAATCAGAACTTACGCCTCCGGACCAGTCGGTCTGGATAAAGCCGTAGGAAGCGGCTCGGGTTTTAAAGACTTCGGGGAAGAGAAAAGAAGATATCAGGCCGGTGATAACAGTCGTGATAATTATAATAGTCAGGGCGGTTAAAGAGAAAACCGTGGCTTTTTTCTGTTTGAATTTGGAGAATTCAAAGAGTTCTTTTTCCAGGTCGGCCAGGGAAGCGGAGTCAAGTTTTTCTCCGGCCTTTAATCTGGCGATATTTCTTTTTATTATCCTGTATTTTTCTTCCATTTTTTCGTCTTCGGTCCTGCTAAGAATCTCGTCAAGCCTGGAAAACGCCTCTTCTTTCACGGCGCTAAAGCCTTCCTCCGAATTTTCAAAAAGCAATATCAGATAAAAAAGAATTTTTAAATAAAATCTTATAAAAAATTGTTTCCCCGTTTTTTTGTTTTTCTTGCTTAAATATTTAAATTTGGCGCGGTAATACTCCCTTTTTAAAATAATACTTACCAAGGGAATTGAGACGTTTTTTTTGTAAGAAACAAACACGGCCAAGCCGATAACTACCGCCAAGCACACCGCCAAGCTAAAAAAAGCCGGCAGAAAAAACCAGCCGATAACCGACAAAGACAGGCCGACCAAGGCCAAAACGGCAAAAACAAAGAAAATATTATCGGACAAATAACTGAAAAATTTCATTATTTTTCCTTTTTCTTCGTAGGGAGCCATAAATACATAAAAATTAAAAATTATTAGGAAAATTATTATAATTTTTTTCCACATTTCTATAATATTATAACATAATCATCCATAAAAAGTAAATAAAAAAACCGCCTAATTTTAAAGTGGCTTTTTATCTTCTTCAATTATTATAAAGCCCTTTCCCAGCACCTCACTTCCGGGAAAAAACTGATGGTGGAAATCCATTTTTCAAACAAGGGCTCGTCTTTTACGCCAAGCCATATTCCCTCTTCCCGATAAGCGGATATTTCATAAATATTTTTATTAACCAACGTATAAGCGAAAGTTTTGCCTTTCAAATTGTAAGCGTCATTCCCGTCAATAAAAAATTTATGGTAATCGCCGATATCGGCGGAAACTGATTTGCCCGATTCCTTAATCCAGGCAACAATAGCGCTTGTCCCTTCCTCGGAATAAGTCCTAATCCTAAAAATCGTTTCTCCAACCGCAAACTCCAGCAAATCCTCATTCTTCGGCTGATTCTCCTCGTGGCTGGGAAATTTAATAATTTCATCTATATTTCGGGTAAGATTTTCCAAGGGGTACCTAAAACGCCAGCCCACGCGATTGTTGATAAATTCGCCCCAGCCGGCTATTTCTTCCGGCGTAGTGGTGGCGCCCCTTAATGTCCCATAATCCGCCGGCGCCATTCGGATATCAAGTGTTTTGGTTTTGGCCAAATCATTAATTTCTTTCTTTATCCGGCCAAAAAACTCTTCCCCTTTATCAGCAAAAAAATAGAACCCGCCGATAATGACCGCGATTAACGCCGCAATCAAAAAAATAACCCTTATATTTCTCATATTTGCTTTTGTTTTAAATAAAAAAACACATCATGCTATACGCGATATGCGATATGTGTTACAAATTGCGCGATTTCAATTTTTTCCACCACTTTTCATTATTTTTATACCAAGCGATCGTTTCCTTTAGGCCGTCCTCAAAATTAATTTTCGGCTCCCAGCCCAATTCAGTTTTGGCTTTGGAAAAATCAACTCCGTATCGTAAATCATGCCCGGGGCGATCAGTTACATATTCTATCATATTTTCATCTCTGCCCATGGCCTTTAAAATTTTTTTTGTTAATTCTAAATTACTTAATTCATTGTTGCCGCCCAAACAATAAGTCTCGCCGATTCTGCCTTTTTTTATAATTACGTCCACGCCGGCATTGTGATCGTTAACGTGAATCCAATCTCGAACATTTTTTCCTTCGCCATAAACCGGCACTTTTTTATTTTCCGTCAAATTAGTAATAAATAAGGGAATAAATTTTTCCGGAAATTGGCAAGGGCCATAATTATTGGAACAATTGGAAATTGTAATAGGAAGCTTGTGGGTGTGCCAATAAGCCCGGACCAGGTGGTCGGAAGCGGCTTTGGAAGCGCTATAAGGACTTCTTGGATCATAAGGCGTATTTTCGTTAAATTTATTGTCATTAAAACTCAAAGCGCCAAAGACTTCATCAGTAGAAATATGATGGAAACGAATATTATTATTGTTTTTAGCCGCATCTAAAAGAATACGCGTACCTTCAACATTAGTTTTTATAAAATCTTCGCTAGATATTATAGAGCGATCAACATGCGACTCGGCCGCAAAATGCACAATAACATCTATATCTTTTACCAATTCGTTAACCAATTTAACATCGCAAATATTTCCCTTAATAAATTCATAATTAGGGTTATTCTCCACGTCTTTTAAATTTTCTAGATTGCCCGCGTATGTCAAAAGATCCAGATTGACAATTTTATCCTCCGGATATTTTTTAAACCAATAATGGATAAAGTTGGAACCGATGAAGCCGGCCCCGCCGGTTATTAATAATTTCATAAATTAGTTATAAAGTTATAAAGTCAAAAGTCCATAAAGTTAAACTGTGGAATCTTTGGGATTCTTGGGATTTTAAAAAAATTCTATCTTAATAATCCTAAGAATCCTATAAGGAGATATGCGTTATGCGTTATGCGTTATGCGTTATGCCTGCCTATCGGCAGACAGGCGTTTCACGATTTCCTCCGCTTCCCCTTCCGCATACTTCCCCTGGGGCCAAAGTTTTAAACCGTCTCCCGGCTTTCTCGGGATAATATGAAAATGCAAATGCGGAATAATTTGTCCGGCAACCGGATCGTTGTTTTCCATTACATTATAGCCTTCCGCTCCCAAACCATCTTTCATGGCTTTTCCCACTTTCTTAATGGCCGCCATCACTTCGGCTGATTCCCCTTCCGGAATTTCTTCTATATTGGCATAGTGTTTTTTCGGCACGATTAAAGTATGGCCGGGATTGACCGGCGCAATGTCCAAAAATGCTAACGTATCTTTATCTTCATAAACTTTATAGCAGGGAATTTCACCGGAAATAATTTTGCAAAAAATGCAATCCATAGATTGATAATTAGTAATTTCCGCCAAAGGCGGGTAGCCCCTGGCTGAAGTTAATTAAGGATTGGTAATCGAAAATTTAAAATTCCGTTAAGCCTCTTCCGTTATTTCCGTTTTTATTCGCATTTTTGCGCTTTCCGATTATTAGAGGATCCAAGGGCAATTCCACATAAAAAGTCGTGCCTTTGTCTGTTTCGCTGGCAAACCAAATTTTGCCTTCATGATAATCAACGATATTTTTCGCCACGAACAAGCCCAGGCCGTTGCCTTCCGGCTGAAAACTTAGGGCATTGGCCCCGCGAAAAAATTTGGTAAAAACCTGTTTTTGCGATTCTTTGGATATGCCAATGCCGGTATCCTTCACCTCTATCAAAATTTTGCCGTCTTTGAAGCGGCAATCAACGCTTACTTCCCCGCCCTTATCCATATAGGTAACGGCATTCTCTACCAAACCGGCCAACACCAACTTCATTTTATAAGAATCAAGCTTAACTTCCGGCAAATTTTCTTCTATTTTCAGATTGAATTTAATGCCCTTTTCTCCGGCTAACTCCTGATAACGCTTGCTTGCCTCCCTTACCAATTCGCCCAAATCGGTTTTGTTAAACTGGTAATGGTATTTACCTTCCTCAATGGAAAAAATTTCCAATAAATCATCCACCATTTTTATCAATTTTTCATTGTAATCAACGCATTGCCCCAAAACTTTTTTCTGCTTCGCCTCTAACTTCCCGAAATTGCCGCGGATAAGCAAGTCAAAAGCCCATTTGATGGCGGAAAGCGGGGTTCTCAACTGGTGCCCGGCGATCATAACAAATTCCGATTTCATTTTGTCAACAAATTTTTCCCGGGAAATATCATGAATTATCTTCGCGGTTCCGATCAATTTGCTTTCTTCATCCGCAATGGTGATTGTATAAATTTTTAAAACATCCTCGCTTCGGCCGGCCGGTTTCATCTCTCCTCTCTTCCCATACTTATCTTTAAAAATCTCCAATAAATTAATTTTATTCTTGCTTATATTTTTTACTTTTTTACCCAAAATTTCTTTGGCCTTAAAATCAAGCAATTTTTCCGCTTTCGCGTTAACCGCCTCTATGATTCCTCCCTTGTTGACAAAAACCAGGCCATCGGACAAATTGGAAATAATCGCCCTGCCTTTATCCCGTTCGGCAATAATTTCCCTCTCCTTTTTTCTCAAAGAATTGGCAATCAGCCCGGCAAACATCCCCGTGATATAAAAACTCAAAATAATGGCAATCAGATTGGTGACAACTGCGGAATAATTAAAAGCCAAAGCGTATTCATAGGCCAAATTATAGCGGGAAAAGAAAGGAATAACTTCAAAGTACTGGGCAAGTATCAAGCCGCCGTAAAAAATACTGGCAAGGCTGGAGATAAATAAAACTCCGACGATTGAATAAAAAAAAGCCGAAGCGATAATGTTGTAAAAAAAATAAAGAAAAGAAATGCTGGTTAAGCCGCCGGCATAAAAAATTATTAATAAATAAAAAATATAATCAATGGTCAAATTGAAAAAACTGATGATTTTGACGCCGGCAAAAGAAATTTTTTCCGGGTTGCGGAAATATAAAAAATAAATTAAATTCAGGCCATAAGAACAAATCGCCATGGACGCCATAAGCACCAAAGGAAAATTAGTGTTGGGCGAATCTACAATTTTTTCGGAAAAACCGCTGGAAATTTTTGAGGCTACGCCAATCAAAACAATGCCGCTCGTATAAAGCCAGCGTCCTTTTACCAGAAGCCGGTTAACTTCAATCAGCCTTAATTTTTCTCTGACAAATTTATCCATAAAACGATATGAAATGCGCGCCCGCCTGCCCCGCCTACCGGACAGGCAGGCGGCGAGGCAGGTTATATAATTTTATAGGGCGAGTCTTGTCTATCCTCCCATCTAATCTCGTCAACTTCTTCTTTTTTCTCCTCGCCTTTGTATAATTTATCCGGTAAATTAATGCTCATCCCTTCTTCGGCGGAAACGCATTTATAGCCATGCGCCACTCCCGGGGGCACAATCACTAAAACAGGATTTGACGCCCCAACCTCCAATCTCATGCTTTCGCCCTTGGTCTTGGAATTCTCCCGCCTGTCCCAAAGATAAAGTTCAAAACTACCCGGCCCGACAAAAACGAACCGGTCGGATTGACGAACATGCTCATGCGGTCCGCGCGTTACACCCGGCTTAGTCAAGCTAATATAGCTCATCGCCGGCAAAAAACCATCTTCATCCTGCCGAAAAATTTCCGCCAGCCAGCCTCGTTCGTCCTCAAATTTTTTTAATTTTTTTATAATGACACCTTCTATCATATTCTTAATTCTTAAATCTTAATTCTTAAATCTTTTTTCTTGAGCAGCCCATTCTGCGCTCCCTGCTCGGCAATAACCGAAGCCGTATTTCTTATGCCCAAATGCATAGCCTTGGCAATATCGCCTTTATAAAGTTCTAACCCGGCCACGAATGAAGAATTGAAAGCATCGCCTACGCCGGTGGTGTCAACCCGCTTTTTTTCTTTTAAGATGTTTTGGTGGTAAAATTTTCTTCCGTCATAGGCGTCCGCGCCGTGTTTGCCGTTAGTTATGACCACAATTTCCGGACCCCAGGCTTTTATGATTTTTAATAATTCTTTTATATTATTTAAAAACTTATGGGGTTTGTTTTTATATCCGGGGTCGGACACAACCAATTCTATGGCCTCGTCTTTATTGACAAAAAAAACATCGGTTTTGGCTATAAATTTCTTCAATTTTTTTATGCCTCCATGAAGCTGGGCATGCCCCGGGTTCCAGGCGGTTTTCAATCCCTTGACCGAGAATGATTTAGCCAAAACTTCCTCCCATTTCCCCGACAAAGAAGTTATAAAAGCCCATTTGGAATTCCTCAAACTTCTTAATTCTAACTTCTTAATTCTTAATTCCGAGTTCGCTGCCCGGTCGGAAAAAACGATTTTCTCCGGGTTGATCAGGATAAAAGAAAAGCCGGTTTCAATGCCTTTTACTTTTTGCGCTAATCTCGTATCTACCTTATGCTTCTTCAAATTAGCCAAAACCCTCTGGCCCCTTTCATCATCGCCAACAGCGATTAAGCTCGCCACCCGAAATCCCAGCCCAGCGAAGTTAACCGCTCCGTTGGCCGCCCCGCCGCCGAAAGTGGAGTAAGATTTATCAATTTTCATTTTGGCGCCATATTCAAAGGCCAGCAATTTCTGCCTTAAAATATCCCTTTTGTTGTCCATTAAAATTCCTTCATGGGTGTAAAAAGTTATATCCTCGGTGGCTCCGCCAATAGTGATCATGTCGTATTTCATAGCAATTGTTTGATTTTTGCCTATTTATCAATGTGTTAATTAATAAAAATTGACAAAATTTTTTAATACTTATTATAAATTTATCACCAGATAGGATAAAGGCTTATAATATAATTTTAACACATTCCTGCGGGAGTATAAAGCGTTATTGCGATGATTGAATTATAAATGCCCGGAGGGCCTCTCTAAAAATACCGGCTTTAATCTTTTGCTGGCGAAACTAACAATATAAAAAAGTAAAAATACGGACAGTAAATTAAAAAATAATTGGTAAACCAAAGCAGACCAAAAATCTCCGGCCCTCAAAAAATTTATTTTTATCTCCGGAAAACTAAATAAATAAACCAAAAAATAAAAAAGAAGACTGTAAAAAAGAGTGGAAAAAAAAGTTAAAGCCATAAAAGAATAAAGAGAGCGGTCGGTAAAAAAATTAGCCAAAAGAAAATTGGCCAGCAGGACTGTGAAAAACAAGGAAATCAAATAAACGCCGAAAGGAGAAAAAGAATAAGCATCAAGCAAAAACCCGGCGCCGGCCGCCCAGCCCAAAGAAAGCCTAAAACCGCTAAGCATAAGGATGAAAATCAGAAAAATTAAAATTAAATTAAGGTTACTCATTCCCAAAGGCAGGGCGGCGACAAAAGATACCTGAATAACGGCTAAAACATATACCAAAATTAAATTAAGAAAAATCTTTAAATACATATTTTTCTTTAAAATTTCATTCCTTGCGGCCGCAAAATGGAAATTATTGTGAGTTCGTTTAGATTTACCAAGGGCTCAATCGTCGCTTTTTGCCAGATCTCGTTGCTGGTTCTATCCACTTGAACCACCCTGCCTATTATCAACCCGGCCGGAATATCCTCCTCTAAACCGGAAGTCACTACCGTATCGCCAACTTTTATCTTCTCAGCCTGGGGAATAAAATCCATTTTTATGGTGAGGCCCAATTCTCCCTCCGCAATGCCGATAGTTTTGTTTGCGCCGCCTTGCCCATTCTCCCCTTCCTGAATAGCCGCGGCCAGTTTACAATTGCCGCTGGTGATAAAGTAAATTTTTGCCGTATTGCCTTTTACCTCCGCTATTTTGCCAACAACAATTCCCTGGCTGTTTACCGCGGCTAAATTAACCGTTAAAGAATCCGCGGCTCCCTTATCAATAATTATGCTCTGTTCTCCCCCTATTGAATCAACAAACATGCCTCGGGAAACAACATTGGCCAAGACATAATTATACTCTTTTTTCGTGGAAAATTTTAAATACTGGCGCAATTTTTCATTTTCTTCTTCAATTGATTTAAGCCTGGAGTTTTCCGCCTTAATCTGATTCATTTCGGCTTGAATATCTTTCAAGACGGCCGATAATTCTTCCCTATCCGACCGTTCGCTCAATGCCAGCCGCAAGGAAAAGCTTGTAGAATAAATCCGGCTGGCAAACGGGCTTATTGACCTTATAATTATATCCTCCAAAGGAGATAAAATTTTGATAAAGTGCAAAAAAATAAGCAGCCCAATAACTGCCGCCAATATAAAAATATTATTTTTTGATTTCATTCTTAACATATGCTAAATAATATCAGCCAAAAGCTGACCAGCCTCTGGCTGGCGCGACAATCTTTGGCAGGAAATAATATAAAATTATCTTTTCCATTCTTCCACTTCGGGATGAAAATCAACCTGGTACTCGGGTATCCCCAAGGAAATGCCATATTGTTTCGCTTGGTCGTATTCTTTCTGACTATTCCTATCTATACGAAAAATTTTATTTCGAAAAATTATATAATGATAAATTTTATTTTTAAAATCTGCATACCAAGCATGTTTAGACTCCAGCGATCGGCTAAGTTTTTTTGCGATTTTTTCTACCTCGTTTTGTCCAATCTCAACCGTAAGCAAAGTCCATTTTTTCAGCCACGGAGTTTGATGCTTAATTGCAACTTCTTCAATTTTAGTTTCTATAATCTCAATCTTTTTAAGAATGTCTTTATTCTCAAGGCTTTCCTCAATAATTACGCCAAAAAAAATTATTTCCCATAATTTGTATATTTGTACAAAATTTGTAATTTGTAATCTATAATTCCTCGCTTGAAGGTAAAACTATCTTGTCTAACAATTCCCGGTCATTAAGAAGAATCCCTGTTCCCCTGACCACGCAGGTTAAAGGGTCGTCGGCCACCCTTACCGGAATTTTTGTATTTTGCGCGATTTCTTTATCAAGCCCCCGCAGCAAAGCCCCGCCGCCGGTTAAAAATATTCCGTGTTCATAAATATCGGAAACCAATTCCGGCGGGGTAGTTTCCAGGGTTATTTTTATATTGTCAATAATCTGTTTTATTGTCCGGCTCATCGCTTCCCTGACCTGGGCGTCGCTTATTGTTACCGCCTTTGGCAAACCATTTATCAAATCCCTGCCTCTTACTTCTATTTCCAAAGGACTTTTTAGGGAAACGGCTGAACCGATCTTGACTTTTACTTCCTCGGCCAACTGCTCCCCGACTAAAATATTAAATTCCTCCCTGATATATTCAATGATATTATTATCAAGCTCGTTTCCGGCCAGCCGCAAAGACTTCCAGGTTACCACTCCGCCCAAGGAAATAACGGCGATCTCGGTCGTGCCTCCCCCAATGTCAACCACCATCGTCGCGATTGATTCAACTACCGGCAGCCGGGCGCCAATGGCCGCCGCCATTGATTCTTCCACTAAAAAAACTTGGCGAGCGCCGGCTGATTTGGCCGCATCTTCCACGGCTTTTCTTTCCACTTCCGTAATGTCCAAAGGGATGCCTATTACCACCCTCGGGCGGGGGACCAAAACGAAACTCTCGCCATGGGCTTTATCAATGAAATATTTAAGCATCTTTTCCGTCACCTCGAAATCGGAAATCACCCCGTCTACTAGGGGTTTTATGGCCTGAATATGCGCCGGGGTTTTCCCGATCATTTTTTTCGCTTCTTCGCCAACCGCCAAAACCTCGTCCGTCCTCATATTAACGGCCACTACCGACGGTTCATTTATAACTATGCCTTTGTCATTGGAATAAACCAAGGTATTTTTTGTGCCCAAGTCAATACCCAAATCCTTGCTGAATTTTCCTAAAATTTTATTAAACATAATTTCGCGTAACTCATAACGCGTATCGCATAACGCTTATGCATTGTGCGATACGAGATATGAGATATGCGTTATACGTTACACGTTACGCGTTATGTGTTATGTATTTTGCAATTTCACTAATCTTTACTAACTCCACTTCCTCTTCACCACGTCTCTTCACTTCCACGCTATCTTTTTCTAAAGTTTTCTCGCTCACGACTAACCGATACGGGCAGCCAATTAAATCTGCGTCCGCAAATTTTTGTCCGGCGCTAACGTCCTCCCGGTCATCATACAGAACTTCAGCCCCGGCTTTTTCCAAATCTTCATACAATTTTTCCGCTTCCTTTTTAATTTTTGCTTCTTTGCTTCTCACTTCAATCAGATGAACCAGGAACGGGGCAATTTCTTCCGGCCAAATTATGCCTTTCTCGTCATGGCAGACTTCCACGATCGTCCCCATTAAACGGCTCGGGCCAATCCCATAACAACCCATAACCACATCTTGTTTTTTCCCTTTTTCATCCATATAAGAAAAACCGAAAGGCCTGGAAAAACGAGTGTCTAATTTAAAAATATTCCCCACTTCAACCGCTTTTTCTTCCCGGAAATCTTTTTTCCCGCATTTTGGGCAGACTTTTTGCTCTTCAATAATTTCTTTGTTTACGGCAACCTTGCATTTTTCGCAAAGATAAATAGTATCTTCTCCGGTTTTGGCCAAAGTTTGGAATTCGTGGGAATACTTGGAAAAAGTCCCGCCCGAAGCGTAAGTCAAATAAGTAAGCCTGCCTAATCCGCAACGGGCAAGTATTTTAAAATAGCTTTCAATCGCTATTTCATAAAATTTATCTAAATCTTTTTCGTCCGTATGAAAAGAATACAAATCTTTCATGGAAAATTCCCGGCCTCTTATTAAACCCGCTTTGGGCCGAAGTTCGTTCCTGAATTTGGTCTGAATCTGATAAACAGCCGCGGGCAGGTCTTTATAGGAAAAAACAAATTTCTTTGCCAAAGGCGTTACGACTTCTTCGTGCGTCGCTCCCAGGCCGTATTCTTTTTTGTCTCCTCCGGCTAATTTAAATAGAGCGTCAAAATTTTCCCAGCGGTTGGTTGTCGTCCAGCTTTCTTTCGGGATTAAGGCCGGCATTAAAATTTCCTGCCCGCCAATCGCATTCATCTCCTCCCGGATGATCCGAAAAATTTTTTCGTGCACGCGCAAACCCAAAGGCAAAAAAGAATAAACCCCGGCCGCCAGCTTGTCTATAAAGCCAGCCCGAATCAATTCTTTGGCGTTAAAACTAGTTTCATCTTTTGGCAATTCCTTTACGGTTTTAGTAAAAAGTTTTGATTGAAGCATATAATTGTATGTGTATAAAATTTTTATACAGGCCTATTTTAAAGCTATTTATATGTAATTATTTTATCTTAAAAACCTCTTCTTGTCAAAATAAGACCTAGGCTGTTTTTGTTTCTTTTTTAGAAACACAGTCTAGGTCTTTTAAGCTCCAACTCTCTTGCTTCACTTCGCATGATTATCTCCGTTTTACCCCTGTCCGTTATTGTTTTCAGCGTCCTTCTCGCCTTCCCCGCTTTCTAATGTCTCAATAATTAAAGTGAGAAGCTTCTTGCCCTGCTTCGGCAATACGCCAAGGGTGGGCGGAGAATCATGGCCGTTAAAGGGCCTCGATTTTTGAAGGGTCTCCGGCATTATTCTCATCCTCCTTTCCGTCATCCTCCTCTTGCGGAAGGATGCAACCGACGTTGGTTAAATTGCGAAAAATCGCTCCGATGCCGCAACCGCAAGCCGACAAAGAGAAAAAAACGGCCAAAAAAACTAAAATTAACTTTTTCATTTTTCTCTCCCCTTCTAAAAAGAACTGTCCGTTTATATAAAAATCTAAAACCTAAAAGCTAACAGCTTATTATCTTCCCATTTTTTTCAGCGCCTGCCTTATTCTTTCGCCGCTGTCTTTAATTTTCCCATCCACCTGCCTTAAAGCTTCCCGCGCCTGTTGCATAGAATATCCCAGGGCCATTAAAGCGTCTATCTCTTCTCCGCTTACCGCCGCTCCGTCACCCGCTTTTGTTTTGCCGGCATAAGACAAGTGGTCAATCTTTTCCCTTAATTCTAAAACAACTCTTTCCGCGGTTTTCCGGCCAATGCCGGAAACTTTGGTTAAAAGGGATGGATCCCCGCGGGAAATGGATTCCTTTATGTTAGCCACGCTGGCAGTAGCCAAAACCCCCAAAGCCGACTTGGGTCCAATTCCGGAAATGGATAGCAATAATTCAAAAAATTCTAGTTCTTCCGAAGTTTTGAATCCGTATAAATCCAA
The DNA here is from genome assembly GCA_028711655.1 of Patescibacteria group bacterium. Taxonomy (NCBI): domain Bacteria; species Patescibacteria group bacterium. Next base: position 25,282 of record JAQTRU010000002.1, on the reverse strand, counting down.
AGCGTCTTCCCGCACATACTGATGGGTATACAATTCTACCTCTTTGCCAATTTCCACCTTAAGCAAAGCGGCCGAGTTTAGAAAAACTTTATAGCCGACATTGCCAACCTCCACAATCGCAAAATTCTGCCCCTTGCCTAAAACTTTTCCTTTTAAATATGAAATCATTTTAAAAATTAATAATGAATAATGAAAAATTAATAATTAACTTTTTTTACTTCTTACTTCTCACTTCTTACTTTCTTTTTACTCTAATCAGTCCGGAAACCGGCACTACTTTTATGCCTTTCTTTTCCAGTTCGTCTAAAAATAAATTAAGGCCCAAGGAATCAGAAGCCATATGCCCGGCAATCACGACATTGATATGGACTTTCTCTGCTTCTTTTCTGTGTTCTTCACTCATATGCATGCCAATAACCGTGCCGATTCCGTATTGGGACATTTTTTCGTAAATATCTTTGGAGCCGGAAGTGCCGCCGGTAAATTCGGTCACTACCACCTTGCCGCACCTGTCTTCCGGATTGCCCACGAACAGCTTTGGCCCGGCTTTTCGGTTAACCGCCTCCTTAAACTCCGGAATTTCTTTTAAAATTTTTAAAATGTCTTCAACAAACTCCGGTTTTCTCTTTTTTAATAATTTTTCCAAATAGTTCGCGCCCAAATTATCGCAAGGCGTATGGACGCACATAAAATTAAGGCCCAAAACTTTGGCTATATCAACGCTGCGGTTATGATTAGCCGAAGATACGCCGCGTCCGACTTCGGAAATTCGGGGTTTTATAACTGATTCGGCAATATTAATCGGCACGCCGTATCCGGCCAAAACTTCAGCCTGCAAATCCATTACCCCGTGCAAATCCGCCAAAGCCGGCCCTTCCGGATGATGGGCAATTACCAAATCAATATCGCCCATTTTATCGGCGAGGAGCAGCTCTTCTCCCTCCATATCAATTCCGACCAGAATTTTTTTTATTTCTTTTTTCCCGCCGGAAAATAAAATTCGGGAATCGCTATAAGGATTGGTTAATTTTTCCTTATCAAACTCTTCCTTTTCTTCTTTGCTCATTTTTTCGTATTTAACCTTTAGTCTGGCTAAATTTTCTTTGACTCTTTTCTCGCCGCGAAGGTCAGCCTTGATGCCCATCTTCACCGCTAAATCGTAAATTTGTTGAATAGTCATATGCTTTAGACAACTAGACAGCTAGTAAATAGACAGCTAGAAGTTTGATTATTTTTTTCAAATCCTATAAATTATACACAAATATTCACCCTGTGTCAACTTAAGCTAAACATTCGCAATTCGTAGATTAGCATTTATTTGTAGATTCGCATAATATCTACCATCTTCCGCTGGCTCCGCCACCGCCGGAAAACCCGCCGCCGAAACCGCCGAATCCTCCCCCGCCAAATCCGCCTCTGCCGCCGCGTCCGCCGCCAATCCACCAGGGAATCGTGCCGCCGGCTTTATGTTTGGCATAATTTTTGGAAACAATAAAATCAAACAACAAGCCAAAAGGAATTAAAATCGCGATAGACGCTAGACCAAAAAACAAAAATCCTTTAATTAAACCGATAACAATCCCTATGATCCCGCCAATAACTCCGCCTACCCACCAGGATTTGCTCCGGCCCAGGATACTGGCCATCCATATCATGGCAAAAAGGCCCAGCCAAAAAATAGTTTCCCAATCAAAGCTTCCGGAAGATTCTCTCGCTTGGCTTTCCGGAATATATTCTCCCTGGGTCGCCGCGATTACTTTATCAATCGCCTGATCTATGCCTTCATAATATTTTTCCTCCCGAAAAGCCGGCTTCATTATACCGTCAATAATCCAAAAACTCTGGGCGTCGGTCAGAGCTCCCTCCAAACCATACCCCACTTCAATCCGCATCTGCCTGTCTTCTTTGGCCACTAAAACTAAAATGCCGTTGTCGTTTTTGGCTTTGCCGATTTTCCAGTCTTCAAAAAGCCGGACCGCGAAATTTTCAATCGTGTCTCCATCTAAACTTGGGATTATCACTACCGCGATTTCATTGCTGGTCTGGCTTTCAAAATTCACCAATTTAACTTCCAAACTTTGCTTTTCGCTCTCGCTCATCATTCCCGCGTAATCATTGACAAAACCGCTCGGCGTTCCCGGATTATAATAAGCCAAAGCCGGGATTGCCGCAAAGGATAACAATAGCAATAAGACAAATGTTGTTTTTTTAAATAATCTAAACATCTAAGATAAGAATTCCTAATTTCTAATTCACCTAATTTCTAATAAAATGCTTAATGCTCAAAATTCTAATTCAAAATTTGGCATTAGACATTTGAAATTTTATTAGAAATTAGAAATTGCAATTTAGAAATTTACAGCTGGCGCTGTTTCCGAGCCTTCAACTGACTCAAAATAAGTCTTTTGGCTAAACCCGAACATAGAGGCAAACCATCTCGCCGGCACTCTTTTAACCATGACGTTAAAATCGCGGGCCATATCATTGTACCTCTTGCGCTCCACGCTAATCCGGTTTTCCGTGCCTTCCAATTGCACCATCAAAGTCTGGACGTTCTCGGCTGATTTCAACTCCGGATAATTTTCCATAATAACCAGCAACCTGCCCAAGGCGCTTTCCACCTGGGTGGCGGCTTCAGCTTTCTCGCTCACGGAAGAAGCTCCGGAATAGCGAGTTCTGGCTTCAGCTAATTGCCCAAAAATTTCCTGTTCCTGCGCCATCATGCCTTTGACCGATTCCACCAAATTCGGAATTAAATCAAAACGGCGTTGATACTGGGTCTCCACCTGCGCCCAGGCATTATCAACGTTTTCCGATCCGGTAACCATCTTGTTATAGAGGCTCCAGCCATAGCCGGCCACAATAACTACGACGATTACCAGAATGATCAAAAATTTTTTCATAATTTTTTAATACTTACTTTAGTACTTACGAAAGTAAATACTATAAATATTATTAAATTATTAATTTAGCATAAGATTAAAACAGACTTAGACCGAACGTTATGCGATATGCCTGCCTATCGGCAGACAGGCGTTATGCGATATGCGACGTTCTTCCCTCTTGCCTTAGCCGCATACCACCCAGTCAGCAATCCCGCCATTTCCAAAATTTTTTTGTCATCCTTAACTTCCTCCAGCCTTAGCTCTCTAACATCCAATTCTTCCGGAATTTTTGATTTTGGCATTTGGATTTGATTTGTCATTAGGATTTTGGCATTTGGATTTCTTATAAGGGTGAACGGTCCTACCTCCTCTTCTAGCTCCATCATTACATCCTCCTTTTTTACCAACTTCTCCAGCGCCTCACAATCCTCCCTATCTCTCCCCACCACCACTAAAGCCGGAATAAAATTAGTGCTTTTTGTTTTAATTCGTCCCATTCGTGTATTTTCTTTCGTGTTAATTCGTTCCTTTCGTGCATTAACCCAGAACACTCGCCCGTGCTTTAATAATTCTATATCTTCCGGCCCGCATTCCGGCCAATTTTTTATCATCTCCCGCGCTCTTTGGCTAAAAGCCGGATCAGTTAATAAGCAGCCGCCAGCCGGAGATGGATAAGTAAGGCCATATTTTTTTGCCAATTCCATCTGTCTTTCTCTCCCCCGGCCGGTTATATCAAGTAATTTTTTTCTATCTACTAATCCTTTCTTTTCTATTTCCGTTTCCGGCAAAAGCAAAGCTGACAAAGGCCGCAGGACTTCTATTCCGGCCAGCTTCTCTACTCTTTTTAACGCTTCCTTATTTTGCGACATCGGTCTCTGTCCTAGAACTTCACCAGTGGCAATAAAATCATAACCTTCTTTTTTCGCTATTTCTCCGGCCCGCTTTATCATTAAAGCGTGGCAATCAATGCAGGGATTAAGGCATTTTCCATAACCCGAAGCCGGATTTTTTACCATTCCCAGATGTTCATCCTTAAATTCTATTTTTTTAAATTTTATGCCAAGTTGTTGCGCGGCTTTCTCCGCTTTTGTTGTTCCAAAAAAACAACTGGCAAAACTAATCCCCGTCACTTCAATCCCTTGTTCGGCTAAAATTTTTGCCGCCAGCATTGAATCCAGCCCGCCGGAAAGTAATACTAAAGCTTTTACCATATATTATTGTGAATCTAATTCTTTCTCCAACCCCGCCGTATAAATTTCCATATATCTTTTAAAAACCTCATTATTAGGTTCAATTGTTCTTAATCTATTTATTCTGTCTAATATCTGGTCTTTTGTTCTAATCGGCCTATTCTCTTCTTTATTATCTTTTACTGATATAAATTTCTTTCCTTTAAATCTTTCAATATCCAGATATATGCTCCGCATAGTCGTTACCATATAATTTTCCAACTCGCCCGTTACCATATTCTCCGCTAATTCCTGCTCGTCTTCTACTTCATTTTTTATAATACCTTCCCCATTCTTAAAATAATCCATTAACTTGCTTCTATAGGTTGCTAAATCAAATTTTCCACCCTCCCCTAATTCCCTTCTCATGTCCTCAAAAATTTTTAAAAATTCCCTATCTCTTTTTATTACCATTTTAACAGAACTCTCAGGCATTTCTCCCGGGATTTCCATTCTTTTTTCTCTTTCCACATTTATCCATTCTCCGGTCGGTAACATTCTTTTATTTAAATGGATGCCCGGTCTCCTGACTCCGTCTTCCGACTTATTGACAATCGGCTCTTTAGAAATCATATGCTGATAGCTTTGCCAAATACGGGTTCTAATTGTTTTATCAACATCGGCCGGTATTTGATCCGGGGTGGAAAAGAAATTCGGTTTTCCCTCGTTTGTGCTATGGGCCTTATACTCTTCAGTTGGCTCAATCACCAATAAACGGCTGTCTTCAATCGTTAATTCTTCGGGTTTAAAGTTTTTTCTTTCCTTTGGGCCAAGATGTTTTCCTCGACTTAACATGTGTTGCGGACCTTTTCTTATCTCACTTTCCAAGAATCTAAAACTAGACAGTGGTGATAAATATATGTTAGGAAAGTATTCTCTAAATTTAAACACTCCGCTGCTTTTTATTTCTTCTAAAGAGGGCGCAAAATTTCCATGATAAAAATAACGATACTTTGGCCTTTTTTCATTTTCAAAATAACTTTCTTTTTCCCTATCTTTGGCGTCAGCAGAAAAATCAATTTGTGGCTCTATTTTTTCTTTCATATCAAAAACCAATAACCTGATAGCCATATTTATCAACCTCTTCTTTCGGCCAAAAATTCGTCTCTTTTATTTTTAAGGTATATTTGACTTCTTTTTCCAGACTCCGGCCTGTATATTCTTTCTTTTCAGGATTCCACTCCCGCAAAACTAAAATATCGCCTTCACCAACATTAAAATCGGCCAGCCGCAACTCAAAATTTTTTCTGCCATCCAAAATCGCCCGAAAATATTCCGGCCAAATTTTTTTCTCAATTTTCATAAAAGTAATTCCCAAGAATCCTAAGGGTCTTAAGAATCCCAAGAATCCTATTTCTTTTCAACTTTCAAACCAACTTCTGTTTCATTAATTTTAACCACCTTGCCCTCCCCGCCTATTCGGATTTCATCAGCTAAAGTATCTTTCTTGATTTCTTCGCCGAATTTTTCAAACACCTCTCTTATTTCTTTGTTTTCCGTTTCATAATAAATTACGGCTCTGTCCTGAATTGTCATGCCCGTTTCTTTGCGCAGATTATTTATCGTCCGCACCAATTCCCGCTTTATTCCTTCCGCCACCAATTCCGGCGTCATTTCTGTATCCAGCTCAACCGCCAGTTCTCCTCCTTCAACAAATTCAACCTCCTTCACATTCAACTCATCTTTTATCAATTCTACATACTCAGCTTTTAGCTTTTCACTTTTAGCTTTTAGCTTTTGTAATGGTTGCCTCACCTTAATTACCGCCTTATCCCTTTCCGCTAATCCCAACTCCACGATTTTTCTCACCTGCTCCATCTCTTGTAAAACCTTTTCATCAATCCACTCTTTTCTAACCTCTGGCCATTCTTTAAGGTGAACTGACTCAACATCCGCGCCTAATTCCTGATAAATATGTTCGGCCGTAAAAGGCATAAACGGCGCCATAATCCGCGCCAGATGATATAAAGTTCGACGTAAAGTTTTTAAAGCTCGCATCTTATCTGCCTCGTCCTCGCCTTTAAATCTATCGCGAGAACGCCGCACATACCAGGTTGATAAGTCATTTATAAAAATCGGAATTTCCCTGATGGCTTGCAAATCATAATTATCCATCTTCTCCGTTATAATTTGCTTAGTCTGTTCCAGCCGGGCGGTTATCCATTTATCCAGAACATTAACCAAATCTTTCTTTTCTAAATTCTCCACCTTTAAATCAACGGCAAACATTTTGTAAAAAGACAAAACATTCAGCAAAATATTAAAAAATCTGGTTTGTTCAGCCATATCCTTTTCGGAAAAATTTATATTATCCGCTTTCATAACCGGTGAAGCGCAAAGATAATAACGTAAAGGATCGGCGCCGTATTTTTCCATAACTTCCATCGGATCAGGATAATTCTGCAATTTTTTAGCCATCTTTTTCCCGTCTTCAGCTAAAACTATGCCGTTAGCAATAACGTTTTTAAAAGCATGGCTATCTTTAATCCCGGTAGCAATAGCATGTAAATAATAAAACCAAGCTCTGGTCTGATCAATGCCTTCCGCGATAAATTCAGCTGGAAAATTCTTTTCAAATTTTTCTTTATTGGCAAAAGGATAATGCATCTGCGCGTAAGGCATAGACCCTGATTCAAACCAGCAATCCAACACGTCAGGCACGCGCGTCATTTTTCCACCGCAATCGCAGGCAAAAGTAATTTTATCAACAATATGTTTATGTAAATCATCAACTTTTTCACCGCCTAAGTCTTCAAGTTCTTTAACAGACCCGATGACTTTCCGCTTATCGCATTTATCGCATTCCCAAATCGGGATAACGCTTGCCCAGAACCTTTGCCGCGAAATTGACCAATCACGCGCCCCTTCAAGCCAGTTGCCAAATCGGCCGGCCTTAATATGCTTTGGCGTCCAGTTTATTTTTTTAGCTAACTCTAACATTCTCGGTTTTATTTTCGTAATATTTACAAACCAAGAAGACGTAGCGTAATTTAATAAAGGCGTATCGCAGCGCCAACAATGCGGATAGCTATGTTCATATTTTTCTTTAGCGAATAATAAACCCTTTTTTGCTAAATATTTTATTATTTCCACATCAGTGGCGGTTATATCATCAGCTGGCTTAACGTGCAAACCGGCAAAATCCTTAGCTTCGTCTTTGATAACTCCGTCCATGCCAACATGCTGAATAAACGGCAGGTTCTTATCCTTGCCTAAATTCATATCGTCTTCACCAAATGCCGGCGCAATATGGACAATTCCGGTTCCTTCTTCGGTTGTTACAAAGTCCGCGGCATAAACTTTCCAGCCATTTTCTAAATTTTCTAAATTTTTATCTTTAGTATAATAATCAAACAAAGGCTTATACTTCTCGCCAATCAATTCTTCGCTTTTAATTTTAGTTATCATTTTAAACTTTTTTCCACTTTTTTCTTGTATTTCAGGCAACATCTCATTTGCGAATATATAATATTCTCCTTCGCTCTCAACCATTCTATAATCAATATCTTCTCCTATGGCCAAAGCAACATTCCCAATCAAAGTCCAAGGAGTCGTGGTCCACGCCAGTAAATACACTTTCGCTTCATTTTCGCCCCCCTTCAAAAGGGGCCTGCCTGTCCGGTAGGCAGGGGTAAGGGGGGTTTTATTCGTGATTTCAAACTTGACTATGACCGATAAATCTTTCACCATTTTGTAACCCTCCGCCACTTCTGATTGGGAAAGAGTAGTTTCGCATCTGGGGCAGATATGCATTGACCGATAATCTTTATAAATCAATTCCTTATTCCATAATTCCTTAAATACCCACCAAATAGACTCCATATAATCCAAATCCATAGTCCTATAAGAATTTTTCATATCAACCCAGCGCCCCATGCGCCTAATCGCCTTTTCCCAGTCTTTAGCATATTCTAAAACCTTTGAACAACATTGCTCATTAAATTTATCAATTCCTTTTTCTTCAATATCTTTTTTGCTTTTAGTCCCCATTTCTTTCTCAACTATATTCTCAATGGGCAAGCCATGACAATCCCAGCCCCATTTTCTTTCTATCCTAAATCCTTTCATGGTCCAATATCGCGGCACAATATCTTTCATTAAACTAGCAACAATATGCCCGTAATGCGGAGTTCCGGTCGCAAAAGGCGGCCCGTCATAAAAAACATAATCCTTAATACCCCCTTTAGCAAAGGGGGGTAGGGGGGATTTACCCCCTTGGGGGCGAGGGGGATTTTTCACGGATTTTTCAAAAATTCTATTTTTCTCCCAAAAATTCAAAATCTCCTCTTCCATAGCCGGAAGAGAGCTGTTTTTTCCCGTATTTTTATTATTTTTTTCTACCATAAATTAAAAAATCATTTGCATGACTTATATCTATAAAATAACCTAAAAAATGATAAAAGTCAAAAAGAAAACCCGCGGCGTTGCGTCAACCACGGGTTAACTTTTTTTCTTTTTCCTTTTTATGGCCATAAACTTGCCCGCGAACCCTACTTTTGTTCGCAATCAAAGCATAAATGTTTTCTTTCTTTAATTCTTGTTTTACTCAAACCTGCGCCGCATCTCCGGCAGATATGAGAAGAGCCTGATGACTTTTTGCCTCCTCGGTTAACCTTGCGGAATTTTACGTCATGATTATGAGCCATAAATCATACCCTCCCTCTTATAAGGTTAATGTGCTGTTATTTTGAAAATAGCTTAATTTATTTTTTAAATTTAGTCAAATATTCTCCCCGGGATATCGTAAACTCTTTATGGGCTTGCGATATCCTTTTTTATTGTCCATGACACTTTTTATATTTCTTGAACCTCAAGAATAAGACGCTCGGTTAATGCCTTTGGCAGCCCAAGGCTGTTTCCTTCTTTGCCTTCGTATTTTTTAAGATAGGGCTGTAATAATTCATGCTCTGCCAAAAATCCGCCAGCCGAGTTTAAAATGTCTTCCATCTCTACAAGTTTATCAATAACTTCTTCAGGAATTTCTTTAAAGTAAGCTTTGGCTATATCAATCCCTTGCGCGCGTTTACCGCTTGCGGTATTTGTCACGACCACCGCGTTAATAATTTCTGCCGGATATTTTTTATAGGAAAGCAGGAACTCCCGCGCCTGGCGTTCATCTTTCGGCTTTTCCCGCAATTCGCCGTTATAGAGCACGACTTGGTCAGCCGTGATTAGAAGAACCGGCTCCTTGATTTTTTGCCTTATGGCCTCGGCTTTAGCGCGAGCTATTTTAATCGGCAAAACGTAATAATCATTACTGCGAATCGCTTTTTCATTAATATCAGCCGTTACAACTTCAAAATCATAACCCATTTTCTCCAGCATCGCCTTGCGCCATTTTAAACCAGAGCCTAAAATTATTTTCATACTTTTGTTTTTCTATAGCACATTTTATTCCCTAGTCTGTAAAATTTTAGAACATTTTCCCGCCCTTTGGCACCTTTTTCGTTGGAGATAATAATACTACGTCTCCATTTTCATCCGGCAATCCGAGAGTTAAAACTTCAGACACAAATGGGCCAATCTGTTTGGGCGAAAAATTCACTACTCCTATCACCTGTTTTCCTATGAGCTCCTCCTTAGTATAGCGCTTTGTAATCTGGACAGATGATTTTTTTACGCCAATTTCCGGACCAAAATCTATTGTCAGCTTGTAGGCTGGCTTTTTGGCTTCGGGAAAATCTTCTGCTTTTATAATTTCTCCAACTCTTATATCCACTTTCTCGAAGTCTTGATAGTTAATCATAAATTTTGACCCTTAAAATATTTCTCAAAAGTTTCGTCAGGCGTTTGTCCGGTCGTATCAAAAAAATTATCACTGCCCATCGTGTCTCTGATAGCTTCAAATTCGGCGCGAACCGCTGCTATCCGTTCAACGCCGGTTGTCCAGCATTCGCGCTCCTTATCTCTTTTTATAGTTTCTTCTTTGGTCGGGAATAAAACTTTAATTTCTAAATTATCCCCGAATTCTTTTTTAAACTTTTCAAGAAATTCTAAATAATGTCCAAATATAATATAATCAAGAACGACATCATTCTCGCCTTTATCAAATGCTTTCTTTACTTCAATAAAGATTTTATCGTGCGCTTGTTTTAATTTCTTAAAATTTTCCGGGACCCAGTGGCGCCCTTCGGGAAAAAATTCACTATCCAAATAATCGCCGTCAACTTTGATAAAACCGCGTCTCTTCACTAACAAATCAGCCATTGTGGTTTTGCCAGACCCTCCCGGCCCGGTTAGAATCAGTACTTTTTTATTATTGTTTGCCATAAACTTATCTAAAAGCAATCTTAATTCCGCCCAGGATATCGTAAACCCTTTATGGGTTTGCATTATTCTTTTCTTTCTGAAAATTTTCCCAAAAATCCTAAGAGTCTTAAGAATCCTAAGAATCCCACAAACTACTTCCCACAGCACTTCTTGTACTTCTTCCCTGACCCGCACGGGCAAGGGTCGTTGCGGCCGATTTTTTCTCCTTGGGCATTTTTCTGTTTTGGCTTAACCATATCTATGGTGCCGGAATTACTGCCCTTGTCCGCCTGCTTAAATCCGGAAAAGGAAGAAGTTTTCTCATCCATGGTTTTGGCCGGAGCGCTAAACTGTTTCGCCCTATCCGCTAAACTCGGGGCCTTAACCTGGCTCATGTCGCCAACTTTAAAAATGGAATAAACCACTTCTTTCTGAATTAAACCGTTTAACTCGTTAAAAAGATGATAGGCTTCTTTTTTGTATTCAACCAAGGGATCGCGCTGGCCATAACCCCGCAGGCCGATGCCCCGGCGCATGTAATCCATCGCATCCAGATGCTCAATCCATAAAGTGTCAATAGAACGGATTAAAATCGCTTTTTCAATCTCGGAAAAATTAAACCCGGCGTTGATGCCCTTAAACTGCTCTTTCATTTTTTCATAATTTTCTCCTGCCAGCTTCGCTAAATGCTCAATAATAACCGTGCGGGCTTTGGCCTTATTTAATTTTCCCTCGTCTTCGGCAAAGGCGGATAAATCGTCTTTTAATCCTTTTTCTACCGGAAAAATAGTGGAGACCACCTCATAAATTTCCGCCAAATTCCAATCCTTAACATTTTCCGAAGCCGTATGAAAACTTACCACCTGCTCAATTTCGTTCTCCGCCATATCCAATATTATGCCAGCTAAAGTTCTGCTCTCATCTTTACCCGTCTCCCCCCCTCCTGCCTGTCCTGAATTTTGTTGAGGGACCGAAGAGCTTTCTTCACTTTCTTTTTTATCATTTTGGTTATTGGAATTTGAATCTTGTCCAGCCACTTTATTATAGATCTTATTGTGGGCGGGATCCCGCCCAGGCGGTGATTTGATTATTGATTCTTGGTTATTGGAATTTTGAGCTAGTTCCAATATCTCCCTCCTCTTCCTGTAAATTGATTCACGGTGTTTGTTTATCACATCATCATATTCCACCAAGTGCTTGCGGATATCAAAATTATTGCCTTCAACCTTTGTCTGGGCGGATTCAATTGACTTGGAAACCATCCGGTTTTCAATCGGCATATCTTCCGGCACGCGCAAAGTCTTCATTAAGCCTTTCATCCGGTCCCCGCCGAAAATTCTCATTAAATCATCTTCAGTGGAAACAAAAAACTGGGAAGATCCCGGATCGCCCTGCCGACCGGACCGGCCGCGCAATTGGTTGTCAATCCGCCGCGCTTCGTGCCTTTCCGTGCCGACAACATGCAAACCGCCGGCTTCTATCACTTTTCTTTGCTCTTCTTTGTCCGAAGGGTTGCCTCCCAAAATTATATCAACGCCCCGACCGGCCATATTGGTAGCAATAGTAATCGCTCCCAATTTCCCTGCCTGGGAAATAATTTGGGCTTCTTTTTCGTGATTTTTGGCGTTTAAAACCTGCGGAACAAGGCCTTCCCGCTTCATCATCTCCGCCAAAAATTCGTTTTTTTCAATAGAAATCGTGCCGATTAAAACCGGCTGGCCTTTTTTGTTCCTTTCTTTCACGTCTTGAATCACGGCTTTGAATTTTCCTTCTTCGGTGCGATAAATCAAATCATTCAAATCCTTCCTTATCATCGGCTTGTTGGTCGGAATAACAGCGGTTTCTAATTTATAAATTTTGGCAAATTCCTCGGCCTCGGTCACGGCCGTGCCGGTCATACCAGCTAATTTTTTATACATCCTGAAATAATTTTGGAAAGTAATAGTAGCCAATGTCTGCGACTCCCTCTGGATTTCCACGCCTTCCTTGGCTTCAATGGCCTGATGCAAACCTTCGCTGTAGCGCCGGCCATGCATCAGGCGGCCGGTAAACTCGTCAACGATTATAATTTGGCCTTCTTTGACCACATAATCGCGGTCCTTTTTGAAAAGCACCCGCGCTTTTAGGGCCTGCTCAATATGATGAACATCGCGAACACCGCCGGAAACGTAAATATTCTCCACTCCCAGCCATTTTTCCATTTTGGCAATAGCGGCCTCGGTCAAAGTCGCGGCTCTCATTTTTTCATCTATATTATAGTCCTCTTTCTCCTGCAGGCGCTCCACCAGTTGGGCGAATTTATAATATTTGTCGGTTGATTCTTCGGCCGGCGCCGAAATTATCAAAGGCGTCCGGGCTTCATCAATCAAAATAGAATCAACTTCGTCAACAATCGTATAATAAAGCTCCCTTTGCGCCATTCTCTCCAAAGACGAAGCCATGTTGTCCCTTAGATAATCAAAACCGAATTCGTTATTTGTCCCATATGTTATGTCGCATTGGTAAGCCTCTTTTCTTTCAACTTTCCGAAAATGTTTTAACCTTTCATCGTATTGGGAATCATCCGTAAATTCCGGGTCATAAACAAAAGCGGTATCATGAATAATCACGCCAGTGGTAAGACCTAAAAAATAATAAACCGGCGCCATCCAGCCCGCGCCCACCCGGGACAAATAATCGTTGACTGTAATTAAATGCGCTCCCCGGCCAGCCAAAGCGTTTAAATACAAAGGCAGGGTCGCCACTAAAGTTTTGCCTTCGCCGGTCCTCATTTCCGCGATCTGGCCGCGATGAAGAACTATGCCGCCCATTAACTGAACATCATAATGTCTTTGCCCCAAAACTCTCTTGGCCGCCTCTCTTACCGCCGCAAACGCTTCTGGCAATATTCTGTCTAATTCTTTCGTTAATTCATCGTCAGGCTTCCCCTCTATAGCTTTAACGAAGGACTTAGTTATTTCCTTTAATTCTTCATCGCTCATTTTTTCAAACTTTGGCTCTAAAGCATTTATCTCTTTAACAATCGGCTCTAAGGATTTTATTGCTTTTGCGTTTGGGTCTCCAAAAATTTTATTTAAAATACTCATATATTAATCTCGCGCCTTATATTATTCATTAAACTAAAATTTTATTAAATTAAAAACCTCATGGAAGAGGGCTAAAAAAGATGCGGAATAAACAAAGTTATTATATAATCTTTTTCTAAAAAAATCAATAAAAAGAAAAAACCCGCTTTGTTTAATGCCCGGCGGGTTTTATGCTATAATTTTTGTTATTCCTCCATTTCTTCTTCTTGGCTGTCGGGCTTATCAGCCTCCCAAAGCTTTTGAACACTATCTTTTACCTCATTTCTGATGCTACCCTCGTTATGGATAGTGTCCCGTAATTTTTGGAGTTTCGCGATAGTTTTGTCCAAATACTCAAGGATTCTCTTTTTGTCTTTGCTTTCCCGGTTATAAAACAACCCGATGATTTGCAGAGGGCCCCACCCCAAAATGATATTTAGGCCGTCAAGAGCGTGATTGACAAAATTTCTTAAAATTCTGTAATCATCTTTCGGGCTGTGCTCTCTTTTTCTGGTGACAGAACTTAATCCTTTTTCCTCCATTTCTCTTCGCACAAACTGCCTGGCGAAATTAGCTGACATTTTTCCGTCTACAACTTCACCGGCTAACCTGACCTGATCTTCCGGTTCATCGGCCTTGGAAACCTCAACCGCGACCACAACCGGCAGGTCTCCATTTCCAACCAGTTTCTGAACCCTGGGGTCAAGGCGGGAAAGAGACAGATATTGGTAAACCCAAGGCGCTGATTTGCAGCATCCGTCAGCAACTTTTTTTATCACCTCTTCACGGGATAATCTATCTCCTCTCTTTTTAGCTATTCCCTCTATAATGGTTATTGCCCTGGAAACTGCCCTGGCTGTATCAATATACGTATGTCCTTCCCGGCCGAAATTACAAATAGTGGAAACAAGAAATTTGTCAATTTTCAAATTTTTTACGATAATGGCATAAATTTTCTTTATGCCCATTTTTTGGCAAGCGCGCCACCTTCTCTCCCCGTCAATTATCCGGAAGCGCTCCCCTTCCTTTAGAACTATAACGGGAAGCATCTGGCCATGCTCCAGGATGCTTTTTCCCAACTCCCCAAGGTCATCTTCATAAAAAGTCTGCCTTGGCTGATCGGGGTCGGGAAACAGGTCGCTTACCGAAAGACCGGGAACATTGCCCTCCAAGATTGGAGAAATAACTTCCTTTAAACCATTTTCTGCCGGTTTCCCCGAACCCCTTCCGTTTCCCCGGTCTTTCTCCGGTTCGGACAAAGAATCGCCCCCGTCAAAATTCCAAGGCGGATGGCAATTATACTTATCGCAAATCGTCAACCTATTTAAGGGATCGGCCCGGCAAGCCAGACAAACTCCCCTTAAAACTTCCATATCCTTCACGGCGCAAGGGTGAGTCAATGTTTCGGCGGTCATATGCCTTTGATGACCTTGGGTTATAAAAAAAACATCATAGTCCGAAGGGTTGGTAGGCGGATTTTTAACCCTAAAGGGTCGCCCAAATTTTTCCATTTCATCCCCCTTGTTGCTTTTTTATTTATTTCTTATTGTTAAAGTTCAAAAAAAATTTTAAAAAAAGAGGGGCCCTCCCCCTTTTTCTTTCTTTATCTTAACTCTTATTTTCTTTTTTTGTCAATTCGCTTTTCTTTGTATTTTTTGATTATGATTTCCAGATGATCTTTAACTTTATCAATGGATTTAAATAAGTCTTTTTCGGTTTTTTCCACCCGCAACAAACTGCCCGGCACTTCCAGATTAACTTCGGTTTTATATATTTTACCGCTATTTTGCCCGCCAACCGACATGCCGACTTCCACATCGCAATTCAAAATTTGAACGCCTCCCAAATATTTTTCCAGCATCGCCATTTTTTTCTCCGCATAGCTTTTTATTTCCGGAGTTAATTTAATCTTCGTCGCTTTAATTCTAATGTTCATAACTACAAATTACGAATTTTATACGCCTGCCTGCCCTGCCTACCGGGCAGGCAGGCGGCAGGCAGAAATTTACGAATAAAAATTCTTTTTATTAATTATTATTTTGTAATAGATTTATAGTTTGTAGAAGCTAACCAATAATTTTCTCCCAAAGCGCCCAGAAACTGTCCCCAAACCTGGCCACGTCCCGAAAAGTCACGACTAAAACCAATATCATTAAAAGGGCGAAGCCGATATTGTGGATAGCCGTTTCCAGTTCCCGCTTAACCGGAGAACCCTTGATTTTTTCTATGATTAAAAACAAAACTCGGCCGCCGTCTAAAGCGGGAAAGGGCAAAAAATTGATAATTGCCAAGTTAATGGAAAGAAGGGCGGTAAATTGCAAAATATAAATAAGCCCCATATGCGCTACCTGGCCGGTTAAAGCCGCGATCCCAACCGGTCCGGCTATATCAACCGCTACCCCTCGCCCTATGACCAAATTTTTTATTAATTCGTAAAAAGCCAAAATTATCGCCCAGGTCAAAAGCGCGGTTTCCTTTATTCCTTCCTCAATTGCCAAATACCAAGAATATTTTACCAGGCCGGTAGTAACAATGGCTATGCCTATGCCTCCCCGGCCAGTTTCTTCTCTTATTTCCGGGATTGCCTTAAGGGTCATTTCTTCCTGACCCCTCTTTATTTCATAAACTAATTCCTTCCCGGTCTGTCCGTCAACAAAATTTTGCAGTTCTCCCTCAAAAGTGAATTTTTTGCCATTAATAGCGATTATGGCGTCCCCGGCTAAGAATCCTGCCTTGGCCGCTTGGGAATCCGGCAAAACCTCCGCAATCTGAATTTTTTTGTCGGAAACCCGGGCGCGGACATCTATGTTGTCCAAAACCCGGGGAAAACCAACCATTAAGCCGAGAGAAATTAAAACCGCGGCCAGAATTATATTCATACTCACGCCAGCGGAAAGAATCGTCGCTCTTTGCCAAATTTTTCGGCTGGCAAAACTGTCCGGCTCGTTTTCTCCTTCCCCGTTTTCGCCCTTAATTTTTACAAACCCGCCTAAAGGAATCCAGTTAACGGAATAAATCGTATCAACCGCATCAGAAATCTCTTCGTTGCCCCTGGCCTGTTTCCATTTTCCTTCCTTGCTTTTATAGATTCCCCTGATTCGAGGCGGAAAACCAAAACCGAATTCTTCGGCCCGAACTCCGAATTTCCGCGCCACCCAAAAATGGCCCAATTCGTGGGCAAAAATCAAAAGTGAAAATACTACTAAAAAAGTGATTATGGTTATAAACATAAAAAATGGGATTCTTGAGAATCTTAAGACTTTTGGGATTCTTGCGATTAATTCCTAAGGATCCCAAGAATCTTCATAATCCCAATAATCCTGTTTAAATTGTTAAAATCTCCTCCTCTTTCTTATCCCTTATATTTTTTAATTCCTCGTTTTTCTTCCCCACTTCTTCGTCAAGCTCTTTAATAAATCTGAATTTTTCATCTTCGCCGATTTCTTTTTCCTCCTCTCCTCTGGTTATTGCCTCTTTCGCCTCGTCCCGAGCCTGCCTAATGGTAATACGGGCTTTCTCCATTTTTTCATTCAATTTTTTTACCAATTCCCGCCGGTTTTCTTCGGTCATAGAAGGAACCGTTATTCTTATTTTATCCCCTTCATTAACAACGCCCACGCCCAAATTAGCGGCCACTACGGCTTTTTCAATATCTTTTATTATGTTTTTGTCCCAAGGAGAAATCACTAGGCTTTTGGCGTCGCTAACATTTATGCTGGCCAAGCCGCTGAGCGGAGTTTTGGCGCCATACGCTTCTGCCATAATCCCCTCTAAAATCGCCGGATTGGCCCGTCCGGTGCGCAAACTGGCAATATCTTTTTTAAAAAAATCAATTGCGCTATTAAATTCCGCCTGCTTATCTAGTACATACTTGTTCATATTGTTTATTATTATAATAATTAAATTAATATCCACTTATGGCCATATGCCGCCATATAGAGCATAACCGTTGTTGGGCCAATCTCTATTGGGGTCGCATTGCGCCCAATCGGGGTAATGCCCCCTTTGGGTGGCTAAATCTTCGGGAGTGGGTTTTTCTAATAAAGTAATAAGGGCATACCCCCTGGCTTTCCCCTCCGGATTGACGGTCGCATCGCTTCTGTAAAGATAACAATTGTCATAACAGTTTCCGTTCGGCGTCAACGGGTCGTTTGGCATGGATTTCATCAGGCCGGTTTCAACCGTAAGCGACCAGGCAATGTCAAACTCATCTAAATCCTTAAGACAATAGGTGTCATTTCCCACGGCTGAAGGGGGATAATAATTTTTTTGGTCATAGTACAATTCAAGCGCTTTCTGGATTTGTTTCAAATCGGCTTTTCTTCTTGTGTCCCCGGCTTTCATTCTGGTGATATTCACGGCGTAAGCCGCCGTTGACAACAAAAAACCGATAATGGATATAATCACCAATAATTCAATTAAAGTAAACCCTCGCTTGCCGCGTGAACCCGCGCCAGAATTCAGCATAGGGGAAAGTCCTTTTTTTTCCAAACATCCAATAACGTTCCCGCTAAAATTTTTTGTTCTTTCCTTCGGGCCATATCGCATAATCTTCCGTATGTTCCGGGGGCTATCCAAGGTTAAAGGTTTTTAGTCTTCATTAAATTTTACCAAATCAAATCCCGAATAGCCAATTGCCAAAAACTTATTAATTTCCAATTTTCCTCACGCCCATATAAATAATGTTTGGATTAACCGGATCAATCAGCAGCTTCCAGCCGGCTCGGGTAGTAGGCAGTTTTTTTGTCGCCCAATTTGTCCCACCGTCAAGAGACCGATAAAAAGTTGTGTTGGTAACATAGAAAATTTCTTTGGAACTCTTCGGGTTGATGGCGATGGAATTAATAGTCGCCTTTTTCTCCGGCGTGATTAGTTCAATTTTTTCCCACTTTTCCCCGTTATCAGCCGATCTTAACAAGCCGTAATTCGTTGCCAAAAATATCAACCCTTTATCGGCGGTAGCAACGGCAAAATCCCTAAAGCTAAGGCTGTCTTTGAAATCTTTCATTTTTTCAGCCAAGGCCGTCCAATTATTGCCGCTGTCGGTTGAACGGAAAATTCCCTTCTTGGCCGTGGCGGCAAATACCAAACGGCTGTCAGCCGGGCTGATAACAATCTTTTGCACGCTATTGTCAAAACGGCCGATGGTTTTCCAGCTTTCGCCGCGGTCTGAACTTTTTATTACTTCTCCCCGCGAAGTGCCAATATAAACATTAGCGCTGTCGTAATGATCCGCGGCGATAGCATTAACTCTCGTATTGACATCATTGTCATAATATATTTGAGACCAAGTCCGGCTGCAATCGGTTGATTTATAAACTTTATTTTCTAGGCTGGCGTAGATTACGCACTTTGAGTTCGGGTCAATAGCAATGGCGTCAATTGTCGCTTTGGCTAAACTGCCGGCCAAAAACCAACCCTGCGCCCCATTATAAGTATAGAGAAGCCCATTGTCTATGCTGCCAAAGTAAACCGCTCCCGAATCACTAGGATCCATGGCCAAAGAAAAGGCGTTCAAATTGCCAAAGCTGCTCGGTTTGCCGCTGGTGGTCGGAATCAAAACTCTCTGCTGCCAATTGTTGCCCTGATTTGCGCTCACATAAACGCCGCCGTCAGTTCCGCCCCCTTCTCCGGTTTTAAAATTAATGGAACAGCCGGAAATAGTCAAAACTAATATTACCATTAAAAAAAGAGTGATTAAACTATTTTTTTTATTCGCCATATATTTATCAAAAATTATTAGTTATTAGTTATAGGTTATCAATTATTTTGTATAACTTATAACCCATAACTAATAACTCACTTTAAAATCATCAAAATCTTATTGATAAAAAATCAATGTTAGATATTGATCGCGATATTCTCTAACACCAGCTTCGGATTGACGTTGGCCCTTAGGTATTTTTTGCCCGCCTCCAAATTTTTGATTATATTTATTAAAACCGCTGTTCCGGCGCCAAACTTTCCCCTCTGTCCGGCTAATTCTTCGGCTATTACGTGGTGCTGGATTAAATCCTTGTGCCCCAAATCAAGAAGCAATAAATCGCGGACCACTCCCTGCCAAATTTCCAATATCTTTAAGGCTTTTTTGTTGCTTTCCTGCCCGGAGGGGCCGCCCTCCATTATTTTTTCTATGCCCTGAAACCGTTCGTTTAAATCCTTGCCGGCAAAATCTAAAAAAATCTTGGCTTTATCCTCATAATCTTTATAGAAATCCCTGTCTTTTAAAAATTTAACCGCCAAAGCCGGCCGACCCAAAGAAATTTTTGAAAAATTTTTCGCCGAACTCCTGGAAATCTTAAGCTCTTCCACCAAATAATTATGGATGATGTCGGTTTGGACCGGATAAAAATTCAAAACCTGGCTGCGGGAAACAATCGTGGCCGGGATTGATTCCAGACCGGAAGCAATCAATATGATAACCACTTTTTCCTTCGGTTCCTCTAAGGTTTTTAATAAAGCATTGGAGGCTTCCAGGCTTAAACTATCCGCCTCTTTTATAATCCCCACTTTATAAGATCCCAAAAATGAACTTAAATTCAGATCCTTTATAAATTCCCTGGCCTGCTCTATGGAAATATTTTTTTTGTCTTTTTCCCTTTCTATCAGATGAAAGTCGCCGTGAATTATGCCGCGGTTATTTTCTTTGTCTTCGTCTGGCCCGGCATCGCTTCTTTTTACGCCGGCTAGGGCTCGGCAGGAAACGCATTCGCCGCAAGGAAAAACAATCTCGCCCTTTTTCAACTTGGCCCTGTTCTGGCAAAGCAAGCTCTTGGCGAAATAGCTGGCGACTGTGGCTTTGCCCAAGTCCTGCGGCCCCAAAAAAATATAAGCATTAGCCATATTTTCATTAGCAATACTCCCCGATAAAAAGCTGATAATATGGCTATTGCCCACTAGCGGCCAATCCGTTTTTTCCTGTTTTTTAATTGCTGGCATGATTAAATTATAACATTCTGTTTTATAATTCGCAACAGCTAGCCTCTGGCTTGATTTCCCGCTAAAAATCTGCTAAATTATGAATACTAACACCTAAAACCCATAATTCAAATGGACAATAAATTTAAAAAATTCATCCTTTTGGCCGGCGATATCGGGGTCCTCTATCTTTCTCTCTACCTGACGCTTTTAATCCGTTATTGGGACAAGCCGACAAACGATCTCTGGCAAAGCCATGTCGGGCCTTTTTCCATAATTTTTTTGGTTTGGATTATGATTTTTTATATTTCCAATTTATACGATTTGAATCTGGCCGCCAATAACGCGAGTTTCTTCCGCCTGACCGGCAAAAATCTTCTGATAACAAGCTTGCTGTCCGTCGCTTTCTTTTATTTGACGCCACAAATAAGCATCGCCCCGAAAAGAAATCTCTTAATTTACGTAATTATCTTTGCTATTTTATTCTTTCTTTGGCGGCAATTTTTCAATTGGTCTTTAAAGTCATATCTGCCGAAAAAAAATATCGCTTTCGTCGGTTTAAACAACCAGGTGCTGGAATTAATGAAAGAATTGGGAGAAAAACCGCATCTCGGCTACAATGTCGCTTTTGTGGTTGATGATAAAAATAAAGAGGAAAAAAATATCGGCGAAACCCCTGTTTTTAATGATGTCTCCCGCCTGCATTCGCTCATCGGCTCTGAAAAAATTACCGACATTATCCTTACCGCCGATCCCCATCAGTCAGAAGAATTGCGGACCGCGCTTTTCGGTTGCCTGCCTTTAAGGATTAGCTACACCGGCCTGCCCAATTTTTATGAAAATATTACCGGCCGCATCCCCGTTGAATCAATCAACCAGATGTGGTTTTTGGAAAACTTAAGCGAAGGCAAAAAATCTTTATTTGGTTTTGCAAAACGGCTTTATGATTTTATTCTGGCTTTATTGATTTTAGTCGGGACTATGATTTTCTGGCCGATTATCGGGGCGATTATAAAACTGGAAAGCCCGGGCCCGGTATTTTTTAAGCAGACAAGAATCGGCAAAAATAACAAACCCTTTATGATAATCAAATTCCGCTCAATGACGGTTATAAATAATAATTTTTCCCCAACCGCCAAGAATGACAATCGCATTACAAAATTCGGCTCTTGGCTGCGTAAAACCAGGATTGATGAAATTCCCCAGGTGATAAATATCCTGCGCGGGGAAATGAGTTTTGTCGGTCCGCGCCCGGAAAGGCCGGAGTTGATAAAAGAATTGGCAGAAAAAATTCCTTTTTATAACGAAAGAATGCTAGTGAAACCCGGCATCACCGGCTGGGATCAGATCTCCGGCGAATATCACTCACCGAGTCGGGAAGACACCTTAAAAAAACTCCAATACGATTTATTTTATATAAAAAACAGATCAATTTATCTTGACCTGTCTATTATTTTAAAAACGATAGCGACAATAGTAAGCAGAAAGGGAGTTTAAATTTTCTTAAAAATTTAATTTTCAAATAAAAAAGCCCCTAGTCAAAGACTGGGGGCTTCTGTTTTCTTGTGAAAGGACTCTTATAGGTCATTAACCCGCCGCAGTTTTTCCATAACACTGACTTCCGACGGCAAAACCTTTTTTGTCCCATCTCCCTCTATGATTGGGACTCGGTTTAAATTCTCCGGACCGACCAAAGAATCAAAGCTAGCTGGTTCTTCCTCAAACTGACGGATTTTTTCAACCAACTTCCTGAATTGGTCGGGGTCCAAGCTGACCTTGTGATCGCTTCCCGGCAGATTCCTGTCCAAAGTAATATGCCTTTCCACGACACAAGCGCCGTGTTTTACGGCGACTAAACTCGCCAAGTCATCCCCTTCATGCCCGCTGTAACCGATGAGTATCTTGGGGAACTCTAACCGCAGAGTGTCAACCAGCCTAATATTGGCCTGATCGTCCAAAGTGGGATAGACAGAGACGCAATGGAGCAGAACTATTTCCGCCTTTTCGTTTTCCTCCCTTAAGACGGCAATCGCTTTCTCAACCTGTTCCATCGTGCTTCCGCCGGTTGAAAGAAAAACAGGCTTTCCTTTACGGCAAACTCGCCGCAAAAGATCCGAATTTGTCATACAGGGAGAAGCGATTTTCAGCCACTGGACGTCATAGCCGTTGATGAAATGAGCGGACAGCCCGTCCCAAGCAGAGGCTGACCAAAGTATGCCCAAGTCTCTGCATAGACGATCAATCATATCAAATTCTTTCAAGCCCAACTCCAAGGCGTACTTCAGGTCTCCATTGGTTGTGTTGGATGGATTTTCGGCCAGCCTGACTAAAGAAGAAGGAGGAAAAACTTCATATTGCACGCCTTCTATCTTTGTCCTGGCGCGAGCATTCTGAATTATGCTCGGATCCACCGCTCTGGGAGCGTCCAATTGCCCCTGGTAAACAACCGGAACCGTTCTTTTTTGAAACTTCACGGCGTCGCAACCGATTTCCTTGCATACCCTTACCAACTCCAGGGCCATTGGCAAGCTGCCGTTATGGTTGATGCCAATCTCTGCGATTATAAAGGTTGGCTGGCCGGGTCCGATAAGTCTATTGTCGACTTTAATGAACATAGTTTTCACCCCTTTCTGGATTCAAGAATTAAATCACACACTTCCCGAACAGCGTGCTCCCCCCCTCTGCGGCTAGTTACAAAATCCGCTTTTTCTTTCAGGCTGTCATCGCCATCCGCAACCGTAATGCTAAGGCCGGCGAATTCCAAAGGTTCTAAATCGTTAACATCATCTCCCATATAGGCGACCCGTTCGGGAACTAAACCGCGTTTTTTCATTTCCCTTGCTAAAATTTCTCTTTTACCCTCGCCATCCTTTATGGCTTGAACGCACTCAATTCCCATTTTCTTGCAACGAGTGGCAACAATAGAATTTGCTTCCTTTGACAAAACAACGACCTCAACCTCGGCCTCTCTTATTAACTCAATGCCGAGGCTGTCTTTGCGGCTGCAACGAACAAATTCATATCCATCCTCGCCGAAATAAACAAAGCCGTCGGTTAAAGTGCCGTCAAAATCCAGGGTCAACAATTTTACTTTGGCCAGTTTTCTTAACAGTTCCTCTCTCGTTAATGATCCCATCGGAAAACTCCCTTCTTTATTTTAAGTTACGGTTAGTCCGCCATCAATGATTATATTCTGGCCGGTTATATAACTAGCTGAATCAGATGATAAAAAAATCAATGCCCCCACTAAGTCATTCGGGTGTCCCATTCTTTTTAAAAGTATTTTTTTATGCAGCCTTTGTAAAACCGGATCATTATTAGTAATAGCATTATAAGACTGACTTTCCGTATTGGGGATAGCGCCGGGAGAAATCGCATTAACGCGCACTTCTGGGCTTAAAAATGAAGACGCATAACGGGTAAATTGCAATAAACCGGCCTTGGCCATACTATAGCCGGGGGGATTAAATTTATCTGTGCCTTCGTATAAATCCGGCGAAGGCGCAATTACGCCATACATTGAACAGATATTGGTAATTGAACCCTGGCCCTGTTTTTTCATAGCAAAGCCGAACTTTTGCGTCGCCTGAACCGCCCAATAAATTCCAGATTCAAAGGAAGCTTGTAACTGTTCAAAAGTGGCTTTATCTAACTTTCCGCTTTCATTATTAAACCCGGTTTTTAAACTAAAATCAAAAGCGTTATTAACTAAAATATCTATCCTGTTTTTATCTAAAATTTCTTGATAAACATCTTCCGCCTTCTTTCTGTCATATAAATCAACCGCAATTTTTTTATATCGGCCGCGATTTTCATCACTCAAAAAATTCAACTTTTCCTCGGTTATATCAACTAAAAAAACCTTGGCTCCGGCAATTAGCAAGGCTTCGGCAAAATACCTCCCGAAAAATCCGCCAGCGCCGGTTAAAACCGCTGTCTTTCCCGCGAGAGAAAAAAGATTATTTTGTTCCACCCGTTAGAAATTTTGTTATTTTTTTTCTCCATAACGATATAATTAATATTTTAAATATTTTTTACCCTGTTAACCCCGTTTAGGAATTTATTTCTAACGGGGTTCATAGTTTTTTATTGTTTAAAATTACGGGGTTCAGCATAACTGATTTTTCACCTTACTATATTTTATAAAAAAAGTCAACAGCCTACTTGACATTTACACGTTTTTCAGCTATTATCATATTACTATTTATCGCCCTTTAAAAAGAAAAAAAGACAAAACTTAATAGACTTAATAGAAGAAAGGAGTTTCCCGAAATGTTTATTCATCCGGCTGAAGTTATTAAGGGTATTAGTCCTGATAACCTGCGGGGCGCAAAAGTAATGTTTATTAACATGCCTTTGCGCGAAACCGCCCTGCCGAATACTCCGCCCTATGGCCCGGCTTTACTGGCCTCTATCCTGCGCAAGTACGAGGCAGATGTTGTTATTGTAGATTTAAATGGTTATCGGGTCAAGGATGAACTGGCAGAAAGAAGAGGACTGGCTAATGGCCGACATTTGACCGAAGAAGAAGTCATTTCTCTTCTCCGAAAGTATTTAAGTAAGTACGGGGAGCAGGATTTAATTGCTCTTTCCGGGCTTATCACTACCCTCGATTGGCAGAAAAGACTGGCCAAAATAGCCAGAAATCTGCAACCCAAGGCGTTTTTGGTCAGCGGCGGCGGCTTAGCAACGGAATTCGGAAAAATTCTGTTTGACTGGATACCGGAGTTGGACGGGATTGCCGCCGGTGAGGGCGACGAGGTGATTGTTAAAATCGCCTTTGATGCCAAAATTATCAAAAATCGCGGCTGGCAATCAGCCTTAAACGCCGGCCAACTCTCCCCATATTACCTTGGCGAAATTAATGGCCGACATCGTTTCTGCTACCTGGGAGCGCGCCCAGATAATCTTGATGCCTTGCCTTTCCCAGCCTGGG
>JAQTRU010000001.1 GCA_028711655.1 Patescibacteria group bacterium | reverse complement strand
CTACCTGCCAGAACCGGCTTTCCCGGGAAAAATTGCCGACTAATTCTTCGCCTTCAGACGTAGCGGCCAATTTAAGGGAATCAGTGGCCAATCCGTCATTGTCCGGCTGCATCCAGGCTATTTTGTAATAGTAAAATTTTAAGACTTTTCCTATATCCTCTTTTTGGGACGCGGCGATTATTTTGAAATCATCGCCCTCCGGAGCCAAAATCGCCAGATCCTGAAATTCCAAATTTTTACTTAGAAGGTTGTCAATTTTTTTTTGAAGCAAATCTTCATTGGCTAAATCCTCTTTTATCAGGGCATAAATTGACCGGCCGACAATAAGGGCCTGCCGCTGCAGAGCGACATCGAGACTTTCGTTATATTTATTAACAATAAAAATCGTATTGAAACCGATTAACAAGGGGATAAGGATTATCAAAATAACCCCGTAAACTAACTGAAAAGTTTCCCTATTCTTTATAAAAAATTCTTTTATACTCATATAATCCTACAAATTACAAATCTTATATAAATTTACGAATTCCTATCAAAACGTTTTATATCGTATTTGTATATTCGTAATAAATTCGTAATTTGTAGATGTTATGTTTGTTTCCCTTTTTGAATAATAAAGACGATGAAGAGCAGAATCCCGACCGCCATAATTAAGGAGGCGATAATAACATAATATCTTATCAAATCGTTGGTTTCGCCCATAGGCGTAGTCGGGGCGACTGTTTCCGAGATAAAATCTCCGACTGAAGCCGCTTTCGCTTCTTTGATAAAGAAGTTTAAGGGGTTGCCTTTGGCGATTATTTTGCCGGTGTTGTCGTTCAAGGCCACATAAACCTCATGCTCGCCCTCAATTAGAGATTGGCTTAGCTCATATTGCCAGTTTCCGTACTCATCGGCTTTTACCGTGGCGATCAGAGGCAGGTCGGAATATAGATATAGAGTTATAATACTATCCGGTTCGGCTATGCCCTCCAGGCTATAACCCCTGTTCAAGTCGTTTTCATCTAAAATATTGCTGATGCTGTCAACCGATAAATTTTTTGAAATTTCTCCTTCAGATTTGGGGTGCTCTAATTTTTTATCGCCCATGATCGCCTCTTCAATCGGGGCCAGGACTTTTCCCAATTTTCCTTCGCCCAAAGGATTATAATTGTTTTTTACTTCCGCGCCGTCGTCATAGCCGTCGCCGTCCGTATCGGCCTTAAAGGGATCGGTGCCAAACCTTCTTTCCATATCATCGGGCAGTCCGTCCTGGTCGCTGTCAATCATTAAAGCTATCGGTCCCGTCTGAATTAAATTGTCGCCTTCATCCAGAGTTAATTTTATTTCCGTACCCAAGACTTTTAGGCCGGTTTTTCCCTCTTTCAGGGGAACCATTTCCTTGGCTAAATCCAAGCTGGCCTTTAGCTCTTCTTGGGTGATGGAATTTCCGGTCAAATGAGCCACTTTTTCTCCCAACTCTTGATATTTAATTTGTTTAGCTATGATATTTCCCAGGTGATTTTCTCTTATGGAATTTTTGCATTGCCACCCATCTATTCCCTGGCAAGTTACTTGCGGCGCATATTTATTAAACATAAAGTCTTCGCATTTTTTTTCATCTTCTATGCCGACGGCGAGGCATTCTTTTGCTCCGTATTTTTTGAACATTATTTTGTCGCATTCACTCCTTGTTTTCGCCCCCGCAGCCAAGCAGTCTTTGGGCATATTTTTTTGCTGGAGATAAAGGTAGCATTTCGCTTCATCCGTTATGCCCTGGTCTTGGCAGTCTTTGGGCAAATAAGTTTTTTGCATTATTTTTTCGCATTCTGCCGCCGTATTAGCTCCGGCTTTTTGGCATTCAACAGGGAATTTATCGGTTGGAATATTTTCCGCCCCCTTATACTTTTCAAACATGTATTTTTTACAGGCTTCTGAAGTAAGAATTCCGGCTTCTTTGCAGTCAGCCGGGGCCGATTTTTTAAAGATAAATCTTTCGCATTCCGCCGCCGTGTTGATGTTGGCGTCCAAACATTCCTGCGGGGCGTTTTTCTTGAATAGCATCTTTTCGCATTCTTCGGCAGAACTCGCTCCGGCTCGTTGGCATTCTTCCGGCAATTCCACTTCCAAAATTTCGGTTCCCCGTTCTGTTTTTAACTCAATTTTTACTACGACGTTTAAATTGCTGATTTTTTCCCGTAAAATGTAGTTGCATTCTTCCATGGTCGTTATTCCCGCCTGTCTGCATTCCGGCGCCATAAAGTTTTGGGCCATATATTTATCGCAAGCGGCCGGGTCGGTGATTTTGGCTTTTTGACATTCTGAAGTTACGGATATTTGCGATTTCATTATTTTTTCACATTCTTCTTTGGTTTTTACTCCGGCCTTTTTGCATTCGTCCGGCAAGCTATTTAAGAATATTATTTTATTGCATTCTTCGGTCGTGGTCACTCCGGCCTTTTTGCATTCGTCCGGCATGGAAAATTGGTATGAATATTTTTCGCATTCCGTTTTGTCCAAAATTCCTTTTTCCCGGCATTGAGGGGGAATTGCCATAAATTTATTACACTCTTCTTGCGACAATAATCCTTTTTCCCGGCATTGAGGGGGAATTGCCATAAATTTATTACACTCTTCTTGCGACAATAATCCTTTTTCCCGGCATTGAGGGGGAATATTCATAAATTTTTGGCATTCTTCTATAGAGGTGATATTATTTTTTTTGCATTCAGAGAGAAGTTCCGGCTGAACCTGGAGTATTGCGTCGGAGGTTTGTAGTTGAGCTGACGAAAGCAGCTCACTTGTTGTTCCATTGTTTATTATTTGTATGCTGAAAGACCGGGAAGTTTTTATAATTCCGGCCACTCGGGCATTGGCCGTAACTTTGTAGTAGCCGTTGGGAAAATTCGGCGTATTCCACATAAAGTAATACTGCCGGTCATTATCCCGTAATCCGCTATATTTGTAACTCCTTGGGCCTTCTATGGAAAAGTCTACTCCGTCCACCCCGTTATTCAGGGAGGCGGTAATTCTTTTTTCGCCGGAAAGAGGCGGCTGGTAAGCTTCTGCGAAAGTTATTTCATAAGCGATGGTCGAATCAACTGTTTTCGCGCTGGTAAGATCATTATCCGTGGTGAAAGTAGAAATAACAGGGTTGTCAACAGTTATGTTTATTTGTTTAGAGATATCTATATAACCGCTTTTTTTTGCGTAAGCCTTAATTGTGTATTGGCCGTTGGCTAGAGGCCTTGTGTCCAAGTTAAAGGAGTAAGTATTTTCACCCTTGTAAGTTGCGGAGTATCTATTTATTTCCGCTCCGTCTTTGTAGGCATAAAACATCACTTCGGCCAGCTCGCTTGTTTTTACGGAAAAACTTGGTTGGCCGGAAACCTTTGCCGGAGGAGAGACAAAATCCATAATTAATATGGAAAGGGAGGGGGTTTCCGCAGTATCAGTAATTATATCCTCAAATATTATATTTGAGCCATCGGTTGCGGTCGTTGGCTCGGCGTAGGTTGTTTCAAGGGTTTTTTCAATAATACTATCGGTAGTATCAACGTTTTCCATCGAGGGTTCACTATAGGTTATAGTTGTGGCGGAATCAGTAGTATAAGAGGTGTCGGTAGTAGAAGTTGTCGTATCGCTAATTGTGGTGTCTGTTAAAGAGGCTATATAGGAATTGGTTTGAGTTTGCCCGGCTAAAACGGGGATAGATAAAAAAACCGCCTGATTTAATATAAAAATAGCGGCCAAAAAAATATTTGTAAGCTTGAATTTTGCCAGTTTTCTCATATTTTTTATTTTGGAATTTAACAAGATAGTTAAAAAATAATTTTTTGTTTAAATTCCTTAATTTATATATTTTATATTATAACATATTAGTTCTTTTTCTGCCAGAATTTGCCTCGCTTCTGCTCGTTTGATTCCCATGGTGATAAACACCATAATTAAAAAACGGGATAAACCCGTTTTTAAATTATTTTGTACCGCCATGGGCCTGCCTGCCGGCAGGCAGGGAACCCCGCACAATTTCGCTTCGCTCAATCTGCGGGGCAGGTCGAACCCCGAAATTCTCAACCCCCATGGACAATACAAATAAAAAAAATCCGCCAAAAGCGAATTTTTCATTTGTACCGCCACGGGGAATCGAACCCCGGTTACCAGGATGAAAACCTGGTGTCCTAACCACTAGACGATGGCGGCAGAATGTTATTTATATTTTAACGAATTGTAGGATGTCCCGAGACTTCGGGATCAGCCCCTGGCTGAAAAACCTGGTGCTTGCCCCCGCAGGAGCGGAGAGACTTGCGGGGTCCTAACCACTAGACCTGCCTACCGGCAGGCAGGCGATGGCGGCAGAATTAATTTCAGATTTCAGATTTCAGAATAATTTTTTGGCGCGCCAGTCTTAAAATAAAAATCCCGAGACAGGGATGGATTTTTTTAGAAAAGTATGGTAATACTAAGAATAGTTTAGTTAATTTTTTAATTTTAGTCAAGATGAAGATAATTTTAGGAATTGAAACCCCGCATAAAGGTGTGCTTTTGCGGGGCGAGACTTTAGAATATTTTTGTTTATCTATTTTTAAAAATAAGTTATATATTTTATGATAGTTCTAGGAATCGAGACCAGTTGCGATGAAACGGCCGCCGCTATTGTCGAGGGAAAAAAGGCAGGAACACAAAATTTTGTGTCTGTAAGATCCAATGTGGTTTCTTCGCAAATAGAAATTCATAAAAAATACGGGGGCGTAGTGCCGGAAGTGGCGGCCAGAGAGCATATTCTAAATATTTTACCGGTTGTTGACGAAGCTTTGGCCAAAGCCGGAATTGAACGTGGCCGAGCCGCAAAAGAAATAGACGCCATAGCCGTAACCGTTGGGCCGGGCTTGATTACCTCTTTAATCGTAGGCGTAGAAACCGCCAAAACCTTGTCTTATGTTTGGGGCATTCCGTTAGTGGCTGTAAATCATATTGAAGGGCACATCTACGCTAACTTCGTTAGCGTAAATTCCCCGCCTTCGCCAAGGCTTCGGCGGGCAAGCAAATTTCCAATTTTAATTCTTACGGTTTCTGGCGGGCATACGATGCTGGTTCTAATGTCAGGGCATGGAAAATATAAAGTAATTGGCGAGACGCGGGATGACGCGGCCGGAGAAGCGTTTGACAAAGCCGCCAAGCTTTTGAGCCTTGGTTATCCGGGGGGGCCAGCGATCGCGGCTGAAGCCGCGAAATTCCAAATTCCAAATTCCAAATTCCAAATAAATTCAAAATTCAAAATTCAAAATTCAAAAAATATTATTCTTCCACGGCCGATGATAAATTCAGATGATTATGATTTTTCTTTTTCCGGCCTTAAAACCGCTTTGCTTTATAAACTAAAAAAAGATAAAATGTGGAAGAGAAGAATTCCGGAATATTGCGCCCAGTTTCAGCAAGCGGCAATTGACGTTTTGATAGCCAAGACCCTTAAGGCGGCAGGAAATTACAAGGTAAAAACTATAATGCTAACCGGCGGAGTAGCCGCCAATAAGGAGTTGCGCGGGCAAATGGAAGAAATGATTAAAACCCGATTACCCAAAACCAAATATCTAATACCTAACATCCAATATACGACCGATAACGCCGCCATGGTAGCCACGGCCGGATATTTCCGGGCTTTAAAAAAAGATTTTATCCCGTGGCCGAAAATAAAAGTTGATCCCAATTTAGAATTATCAGCCAGAGGCTGATCCGCCCTTGGCGGAAAATAATATAGCCGCGTTGACTAAAAATTAATTAAAATTATAAAACAGCGTAATTTACGCGATTAAATCTATGTTAAGCCAAGAATTTATCCAAAAAATAAAAACTAGACTGGAAGAAGAGAAGAAGGCGGTGGAAGAAAAAATTTTAAAATTAAAAAAGCCGGAAGTTGATGAAGACAATCCCGACCTTGATGATATTGGCCATGACGCCACGGAGGATATTTTGGAAGGCTCGCTTTTGTCAGTCCACGAGGAGATTTTGGGGAAGATAGATGGTGCTCTGGAAAGAATGAAGAGCGGCACTTACGGCATCTGCCTTAAATGTGGAAAGCAAATAGAAGAAGAAGCTTTAGAGATAAAACCCTGGGCCGAGCATTGCCGTGTTTGCGGAAAATAATTTTATAAAAAATGAAGGCGGGATTGGCCAATCCCGCCTTCATTTTTTATTTGTTTTATTATTTTTTTCTCTTCCCTCTCATCTTTTTCTCTTTTTTATTAATCTCCATCGTGGTTTTAATAACCGTATCCGGAATTAAAGAAATAGAATCTATGCCGCATTCAACCAGGAAAGTGGCAAAATCCGGGTAATCGCTCGGAGCTTGTCCGCAGATGCCGATTTTCTTTTTTGTCCGGCGGGCCGTATCTATGGCGTATCTGATTAAAGTTTTTACGGCTTCGTTTTTTTCATCATAAACGTGGCTTACCAAAGAGCTGTCGCGGTCGACGCCCAAGGCGAGCTGGGTCAAGTCATTGCTGCCGATGGAAAAGCCGTCAAAAATTTCAGCAAATTGTTCGGCCAGAATTACATTAGAAGGAATTTCCACCATGCAATATAATTCAAAGCCGTTTTTACCCTGTTTTAAGCCATGGTCAGCTAATATTTTTCTAACTTTTTTGGCTTCTTCTAAAGTGCGGCAGAAAGGCACCATAAGCTTTAAGTTAGATAAACCCATTTCATCCCTTACTTTTTTCATCGCTTGGCATTCCAGGGCAAAAGCCGGCAGAAATTTAGGCGAGTAATAGCGGGAAGCGCCGCGCCAGCCGATCATCGGATTGGATTCAATCGGCTCATATTTGGCCCCGCCAACCAGGTTAGCATACTCATTGGTTTTAAAATCGGAAAGCCGGATAATCACGTCTTTGGGATAAAAAGCCGCGGCAATCATGGCCACTCCTTCGGCTAACTTATCAACAAAGAACTGCTTTTTGTTTTCGTAACCCACAGTCAAATTATCTATTTTCTTTTTAACATTTTTGTCTTTTATCTTATCGTAATTAATTAAAGCCAGGGGGTGAATTTTGATGTAATTGTTTATTATGAATTCTAATCTGGCCAGCCCCACGCCGTCATTGGGAATAAAGGAGGTGGAAAAAGCCATGTCCGGTTCGCCGATATTCATCATAATTTTGGTTTTCGGCCTTTTTAATTTTTTAACATTGGTTTTTTTGACCTTAAAAGGCAGGATGCCTTCATAAACGTAGCCCTCTTCTCCTTCGGCGCAGCTTATAGTCACCTTTTTTCCGGTTTTAACCCGATAAGAGACATTATTGGTGCCGACAATACAAGGAATGCCAAGCTCGCGGGAGACAATGGCGGCGTGGCAGGTGCGGCCCCCCTTGTCAGTAACAATCGCCGAAGCGATTTTCATAATCGGTTCCCAGTCTGGATCGGTCATGTCTGTCACCAAGACTTGCCCGGGTTTAAAGTTTTTAATGCCGCCCACTTCCATAATTCGGTTAGCCACTCCCATGCCGATTTTGTTGCCGACGCTTTGGCCGCGAGTTATAATTTTCCCTCTTTTTTCTAATTTATATTCCTCCAATATGTTGTAATTTCTAAGGCTTTGCACGGTTTCCGGCCGGGCCTGAATTATGTATAGTTTTTTGTCCTGTCCGTCCAAGGCCCATTCAATGTCCATGGGCCGACCATAATGCTTTTCAATAATCATGGCCCACTGGCCCAATTTTTTTATCTGTTCGTCGGTAATTGATTGTTTAACCTGCTCTTTTGGCTTAAGCCTTACATTTTTAGTCGGTTGTTTCGGGTCATTGTTGTAAACCATTTTTAACTTTTTGCATCCGATAGAACGGGAAATTATGGCGCCGGTAGGCTTGAAGAAATAAAATTCGTCCGGGTTAACTTTGCCCTGAACAATATTTTCTCCCAGCCCGTAAATGGAGTTAATCAGGACAGCGTTGGGAAATCCGGATTCGGTGTCAATCGTAAATATTACGCCGGAAGCGGCCAAATCGGCTCGGATCATTTTTTGCACGCCGACGGAAAGGGCGATTTTGAAATGGACAAATTTTTTGTCAACGCGATAGGAAATCGCCCGGTTAGTAAACAAGGAAGCAATGCATTTTCTTACGGCCAGAAGCAATTCTTTTTCTCCGCTGATATTTAAATAAGTGTCCTGCTGTCCGGCGAAAGAAGCGTCCGGCAAATCTTCGGCTGTGGCCGAAGAGCGGACGGCTACGGATAGGTTTTTAACCCCGTATTCAGCCGAAAGTTTTTTGTAAGCGCCAATGATTTCTTTCTCAAAATCTTCCGGGAGAGGCGTATTGGTTATTAATTTGCGTACAGCGGCTCCGCGGCGCATCAGGTCCATTACATTATGGGTATTAAGGCCTTTAAGAATTTTTTTTATTTCTTTTTTTTCTCCGGTTTTTTCCAAAAAATAATTATAAGCGGAAGCGGTCGTGGCAAAGCCGTTGGGAACATTAACGCCCCTTCCCGAAAGTTTTCGGTACATTTCTCCCAGAGAGGCGTTTTTACCCCCGACCGACGGCACATCTTTTATTGTTAATTGGTTGAAAAATTTTATGAATTTATTAGATTTGGGCATGTTGTCTTAGTTACAAATTACAAATTCATTACAAATTTTACAAATACCAAAATAATCGTTTTTTAATTATTTGTAATATTTGTATAAGATTTGTAATTCGTAACTTTTATAAATTAATTTTTTTGCTCCATTCGTAAATAAAGGGAATTTCCCACCATTCTCCGTTATAAGTTTTGACAATTCCCATCACCGAAACAACAATCAGGGCCAGCATCAGAAGTTGCCCGAAAAATGGGAACCAGATAAATAATCCGGCCACCAATTCTATGACAAACAAAACCAAACCTTGCTTGGCGTGAAATTGGGCGAATTCAGAATCCTTTTTCCCTAAAAGCGGCACTAAACAGAGAATCCAGACATAAGACAGGGCGGCAATGTTTTTGTTGGTTTTTACGTCAGGATTGGCAGAATTTTTTTTACTTTCTTGTTTAGCCATATTTTTTTGTTGCGGACTCACGCGGACTTATACTGACTAACGCGGACTCACGCGGAAGAACGCGATAATTAATTATTTATGGATATTATTATCATAACACAATTTTTGCTATAATAAAAACATTGACATAAAATACAAATTGGTTTAAGAATAAAGGAGCAAGGGGGATATAGTGAAACCCCGCGCCTTTAAAAGGGACGGGACAGTTTGGTATATTTACCCCGCCTCATTTTTAGTATAAAATATGGGCAAGTGGTGAAATTGGTATACACGCATGCCTTAGGAGCATGTGCCGAAAGGCGTGAAGGTTCGAGTCCTTTCTTGCCCACCAGCAGTGGTATTCATAGTTAAATTTTTTTAAAATGAGGCGGGGCACGCATGCCTTAGGAGCATGTGGGGCAACCCGTGCGGGACGAGTCCCTGCCTGCCGCGGCAGGCAGGTCTCTATCCCCACCGTAGGGGAATTAAGATTTAAGAATTAAGAATGGTATCTTGGCAATGTAACCTTAAAAAAGAGGAGTGCGCGATGAAAGAATTTTTTAAGAGACATTGGCCGGAAGCGGCGCTTATTTTGGCGACCGTTGTAGCTTTTTTGTTAATTTGCAGCCGTGGCTAACAAGTCAAAAGAAAAAATTAAAAAGCCTGAATTTTATTTAATATTCGGGCTTTTTTTCTTATATTGACATATTTTGATAAATATGATATGATATAAATATCTCATGGGGGTGAGTAGTTTTTTCCAAAAGCCAAAGGAGGATGCAATGGCGGAGAAAACACTCACAAAGAGAATGGTCGCAAGAATATCTGTTTCCATTTTCGGTCTTGCGATAACTATTTTTTGTTTTTTGAAAGTGGTTAATGCCCCGGTCTTTCCTTACCCGCAGCAGCAATGGGCTAACGTCCAGTATTTAGCTCTGATGTGTGTGGGCGCCCTGGTTTTTTACTGGGCGGCATTTACTGATTTCGATCGGAGCAAAGAAGAAAAATTTTTTCAATAAACACAAAAAAGCCGGGGAAAAAATACTCTCCGGCTTTTTCATTTGGGTTTTTTATTATATAATACTAAGTAGAAGAAATTTTTTCGGCTCTAAACCCCTAGATAATCCTTTAATCCGAATTCTGCCTATGGACTTAAATCTTCCTGCCATAATCCGAATGCTCCGAATACTAATTCGTGGCATTCGGATTAATTCAAAGTTCGTGAAGATAAGCACAGTAGAATTCGGATCAATGGTTCATCTAAAGGTTTAAAAATAAATTGACGTCTTGAACATGAATTTTTTTCATACCTTCAATCCTGATCCGATTTTAGTTTCTTTCGGCCCTATCCATATTTATTGGTATGGTTTTTTTATTGTTTTGGGGTCTTTGGCCGCTATAGCTACGGCCTTAAAGATTTCTTCCTATTACGGCCTAAAAAAAGAAACTATTGTTGATTTGGCTTTTTGGCTGATTCTCGGGGGGATAATCGGCGCCCGAATTTATCATATTTTTTTGGAGTTGCCTTATTACTGGCAATATCCTTTGGATATTTTTAAGGTCTGGCAGGGTGGGCTGGCAATCCACGGGGCGATTATTGCCGGTTTATTTGTAATCTGGTTTTTCGCCCGAAAGCGCAATTTAAATTTTTGGCTTTTGGCCGCCGTGATAGCGCCGGGGCTGGCTTTGGCGCAGGCCATTGGCCGGTGGGGTAATTATTTTAATAGGGAGCTTTTTGGCAAGCCGACTAATTTAGACTGGGGCATTCCGATTGATATTATGGGGCGGCCGCTTGAATATATTTCCTCGGATTTTTTTCACCCGACATTTTTGTATGAATCAATCGGCAATTTTTTAATTTTTCTAATTTTAATTTCTTTCCATGTTTGGGTTATAAAAAAAGGGCAGTTTAAAATTTTTTTTTATTTTTTATTTTTTATTTTTTATCTAATAACGTATTCTGTTTTGCGTTTCAGTTTAGAATTTATCAGGATAGACGAAACCCCGGTTATCTGGAATTTAAGATTTCCCCAGATTGCCAGCTTGATTATCATCTTATTGACTTTTGTTCTTTTAGTCTATAAGATTAAAAAAGATAAAAAGATTGGATAGTTTAGGTAATTTAAAATTGAAAATTTAAAATTGAAAATTGATTTCTGCGGGTATCGTATAATGGTTTATTATGTTAGCCTTCCAAGCTGAAGATGGGGGTTCGATTCCCCCTACCCGCTCCCTGTTAATTTCAGATTTTAGATTTCAGATTTTAGATTTCAGAATTTTTTGAAGAATTCTTTTCAATTCCCGCCCGTCCCGTAGTGAGCGATAGCGAACTTTGCGGGATTACCCGCTCATAACGACAATTGACACTTGACAATTAACTATTAATTGTTAATAGTTAATTGTCAATTGTCGCATTATGGATATAAAAGATTTAATGGCTAACGCCAAAAATTTAAAAGATTATGAATTTGAAAGGAAATTGAATGAGCTGGTAAGAAATAATTATCGTTACAGAAATTTAGGAAGCGCCAATAGAAAAATTATTTTGGATTTAGTGAAAAAATATAAGTCTTACTTAAGGAAGGGAATTGGCATTTCTTCCGTTAATTTAAGGAATGAATCATACCGGCTTTATCAGAATCGGTTAAAACTGGGCTTAACAGAAGGGGATTTAAAAGATATAAAGGAAGTTTTAGGGGAGTTGAGAAACTAAAAAAATTAAAAAAAGCAGCCTATGGCTATTAAGGGCTGCTTTTTGTTTTCTGAAAAAACTTATTATTTTTCAAACCCTTGCCAGCCGATATCTTGCCGGAAGTGACATCCGGGCCAAGATATTTTTTTTACCGCCTGGTAAGCGTTTGTTCGCGCTTGCTGAAAATCGTCTCCCAGGGCTGTTACTCCAAGGACTCTTCCGCCGGCAGTTATGATTCTGCCGTGGCGGTCTAAAGCTGTTCCGGCGTGGTCAATTATAGATCCGGTTTTTGCCGCTTCTTTAAGGCCGGAAATTAGGTAACCCTTTTCGTAGGTACCGGGGTAACCGTCGGAAGCCATTACTACGCAAACTGCCGGTCTGGGGTCCCAATCTATTTTGACTTTATCCAAATTACCTTCTAGAGCTTTTAAGATAACGTCAATTAGATCAGATCTCATCCGGGCCAAAATTGGCTGGGTTTCCGGGTCGCCAAAACGGCAATTAAACTCCAAAACACTCGGATTGCCCGCCTCATCAATCATCAGACCGGCATAAAGCACGCCGGTAAAAGGGATGCCTTTTTTCGCCATGGCTTCAATGGTGGGTCTGATAATTTCGGCGAGAATTAGTTTTTCCAGTTCCGGAGTTACAATCGGAGATGGTGAAATAGCTCCCATGCCCCCGGTATTGGGATTTGGGAATATTCCGCTATCATGATCAAAAATAGTTTTGTGGTCTTGCGATGTGGCGAGCGGGAGAATATGCCCATTTTTGTCAACCAAGACAATGTAGGAAATCTCTTCGCCGGGGAGAAATTTTTCTATCAGGAATTTTTTTCCAGCTGGGCCAAATTCTCCTCCCTTGATCCTAACCAAAACCGCAGAGACTTCTTCTGCAGTATGACATACCATCGCCCCTTTGCCGGCGGCTAAACCATCAACTTTTATTACTATTGGCAATCCGAAGTTTCTTAAACAACGGCCAATCCTGCTAGCGGCCATGCTAGCATCGGTAAATACCTCAAATTCCGCTGTCGGCACCCCAATCTCTCTAAGGAGCTGTTTAGTAAAAACTTTTGAGCTTTCCAGCCGGGCCGCTTTTTTTGATGGTCCAAAAATCAGTAAACCCGCGGCCGTAAATTTGTCCACAATGCCGTTGACTAAAGGCACTTCCGGGCCGACAATTGTTAAATCAATTGCCTCTGCTTGGGCGAATTCTGCCAGTTTTTGGATTTCGTTTGCTCCAATAGCAACATTTCTGGCTATTTGGCCGGTGCCAGCATTCCCCGGAGCGCAGAAAATTCTGTCCACCAAACTTGATTTACGAATTTCCCGTGCCAAAGAGCTTTCTCTCCCGCCTAAACCGATGACCAAAACTTTCATATTATACCTCCCGTTGTTGAAAGAGCCATTAAATTAAATTATTTTTTTAAAATCGCGTAATAATTATATTTATCTTTGTATAGTTTTTCAATTTTTAAACCAGCTTTTTTTATGATTTTTCTTAATTCCATTTTTGTGAAAGCATGGTAGTAGCGTCGGCTTTGGGCCTTGCCATCCGGACTTTTCCAGTCAAACAAAATATCGCCAAAATCCATTCTGCCCGCGGGCAGATTTTTTTTAATTATTTTGAGCAAAGTGAATTTAAAAATTAATTTTCTGAATTTCGCCTGGCTCCATAGATTCCAGACCGCAATGATTATTTTTCCCTCTTCGCCCACTTTATTTTTCAACTGCCTTAAGGCGGCGATCCGTAAATCATCACCGGGGAGATGATGAAAAAGGGCAATGGAGAAAACATAATCAAAGTTTATTTCCGGGATTTTGCCTAAATCCAAAATATCACCGACAATAAATTTATTTTTAGGATGAAGTTTTTTGGCGTGTTCTATAAGATTTTCACTAGAGTCAATCCCCAAGTAGTCAATCCTTTTATTTTTAAACGCTTCCAGCAAGCGGCCGTTGCCGCAACCCACATCTAAAATTTTATCCCCGGTTTTAATTTTTTCCGTTAACTTAATTAGTTCCGGCCATAAATATTTTTTTCGGGTTTGGTTAAATTGGCCAGAAATTTCCTCGTAGTTAGCTTTGACCAGATTTAGCAGATTTTTTTGGGTTTGCTTATCCATATCGGACATTGACTTATGCGAATTTTCGCGGACTTATACGGACCAGCGCGAAAGAACGCGTAAATCGGGAGATTAATAAAAGTTGTCTGATTTAAAACTATCATTTTTCAGGTAAAAAGAAAAGGGCGGAAAAACAAGTCCGCCCTCTTTTTTGTTCCGTAAATTACAGTTCGTTTGATGAAAGAATTCGGCCTTCTTTGAATTGTGAGTTGATTATAACTTCTCGCATTGGCGACTCAGTAGTTTCGCCAATTCTGTTGGCTCGAATTCCGTCTTTGGCGGCCTCTTCGATGAGAGTGTCAGCGTCCTTTTCCGAGGCGCAAACCACGATCATTCCGCAACCGCCGTGAAAAGTGCCATGGGCCTGAAGATCGGATAACTCTAATCCCTTATGACTCAACGACAGCTCTTGCGCTTCCCGCAAAATTTCCGGAGGTTTTGGCATTGTGTTCAGATTCGCCCCAACACCTTCCGGCAAAAGTTCCCGGAATTTGCCCCAAATTCCTCCGCCGGTGATGTGGGCAATACCAGCCATGTTTACGATCGGATCTGCGATACTGCCGTCGGGATTCCAACCATTCACCCTTATTAAGGTTTTCCCGTAATAGACCGAAGGAACAGTCAGTTTCCGGGTAAACTCAATGGCGGTTTGGTTTCCCAAAATTTTTTTTATATCCGGGCCCCAATGGGCGAGGATAAGATTAGTGAAAAAAGTACCGCCGTTGCACCGATAGCCATTTTCTTCAAACCCGATAATCGGCATACCCGGTTTGATTTTAGAGCCGTCTATAAGTCTGTCATGATGGCAGAGGCCCAAGCAAGACGCGCTCCAGTTAAGGATTAACTGGCCATCTTCGTCGGTGTCGCAAAAAGCGGTCACACTGTGTTTCATAATAGCGAATTCACCGGTAATATTAACTAAACCGGCTATTCGCAAAGCTTCCCCAAAGCCTTCGAACAAGGCCTTTACTAGATGGAAATTTTTTTCTACTACCCTCTTGGTGTCAATGGTGTTATTCATGATAGTCGGGAATCTTCCGGACCGGGTGAAATCATCGGCGGTCATGCAAATAATTTCCCACCCCAGACCGTGGAAGACTTCAGGGGTGCCGATAAGAGCGAAAAATTGCGGTTTGCCGCCAGCGCCGTCAGTTTCTATTTCCTCAAGCAGTTTCCAGGAAATTTCCGTTCCTTCGGCCATCGCTCTTAGGATATGCGGCTGCCAGTTAAAACCAACCGGCCCCCTGAAATTTCCTGGCTGATGGGCAATAATTCTAACGGCCGGACAATTTTTATGGCTCTCAAAGCATACTTCTTTCGCCAATTGCGAAGCCTGGTCACCCGGGTCAATCACTTCATTCTTGTAAGCATCCCTTGGCATGGCTCACCTCTTTTCTGTTTTTAGATTTAAGCAAAAATAAAAAGAGCGATTAATAAATCCCCCTTGGTTATCTGATAGTATTTTAGGTTAATTTTGGCAGAAAGTCAAGTTTGAATTTATAAGGGACTTAGTCGCCTTTGTGGCGACTAAGTCCCTAAATTTCTAAAAAATTAAGAATTTTTCTTTTTTGCTAAAACTAATTTTATTTCTTCGTAGCTGATTTCTTCCCCGACGATTTCCTTTATTGGGTTTAATTTTTCCGCGCCGACTTTGGCTATAGCGGCTTTTATTTTTTTTTGCTTATTATTGTCAACTAATTTATTAATCTCTTCAAATCTAATTAGTTTCTTTTCCATTAAAAAAATAAGATGCCCGACAATTGTGCCAACGGTTAATTTCCGCTCCTCGGCAATAGCCTCAATCGCCAGGCCTTTATTGTATAAGTCAAAAGTTTCCAGCTGGGTTAATTTCGTGCTCAAGGCCGGTTTGGAACTCGGTTTTTCCACCATGTCATCCAAATTATTTTTAGAAATTTTTTCCTCACGATTTTTTCCCCGCGGCTGTTGGCGCTTCCTTTCGTAGCCGCCGGCAGTTAAGCAGTTATCGCATTTTCCGCAGGTTTTGGCATTGGCGTCCCCGAAATATTTCAAAATATATTCCTGCCGACAG
Source organism: Patescibacteria group bacterium (assembly GCA_028711655.1). Taxonomy (NCBI): domain Bacteria; species Patescibacteria group bacterium. Next base: position 61,522 of record JAQTRU010000001.1, on the reverse strand, counting down.
CCAAAATAATAAATATAGTCTTCCATTTTGTCCAACTTGGCATAAGCTCTTTTTAATTTTTCTTTTAAGGCGGTGAAATCAATTTTTAGTTCGCCCGGATCAACCCTTTTTAAAATGTTAATTTCTGTTCCCCGAAACGGCGGTTGATATTCGGCTAAATTATTTTCCGCCAGATGGCGCGCTAAACGGACAAAAGACTCCTTTTTTACTTTAATCATGCCGGCGGCTTCTTCAAAAGAAAAATTCCAGCCAGCTTCTAAATCTTGCCCGAAGCGGTCATAGAGCTTGTGGAATATATCAATTTTGGTTTTAGCCCGGCTGCCAAAGGAGTCTAGAACAGAGGCAAAATCCTTGCTTAGCTTTAAAAAAGCATTAGCGGTTTTTTCGTTGGGCCGGCTGATATATCCTTCCCGTTCCAGGATTTTTAAAGAGGTGCCGATAGCCATTTCCGGGACGTTGTCTGAAAGCATTTCGGCCAAGTCGGCATAAGTGATTAAAACCGTATCTGACTCGTAGTCAGTTAAAATTTTGTAGATTTCCAAGATGATATTAGGCGGAGGGTTATCGCCTTTGATAAAGAATTCGCGCAAATAACGGTCGCGGGGAGAGTAAAGAAGGAGGCAAAAGCTGGGTTTGCCGTCCCGCCCCGCCCGGCCCGCTTCCTGATAATAAGCTTCGATCGTTCCGGGCATGTCATAATGGATGACAAAGCGGATATCTTTTTTATCAATTCCCAAGCCAAAAGCGTTAGTGGCCACAATTACCTTTACTTTTCCCGCCATAAAATTTTCCTGCACCCAGGTTCTGTCAGAAGGATCCATGCCGGCATGATAGACCACGGCCGGAATATCTTCTTCCAGCAAAGTCCGGGCCAAGTCATCGGCTTTGGCTCGGGTGCCCACATAAACAATTCCGGATCCTTCGGTAGATTTTAAAGCATCCAAAACCAGACTGGGTTTTTGCGCGTCACTGGCTTGAATAACTCCGAATTGGAGGTTTGGCCGGGCAAAGCCGGTTATTATCAGTTCCGGGTTTTTTAAATTAAGCTGCTTTACAATATCTTCCCGGACTTCCGGCGTGGCGGTCGCGGTTAAAGCCACCACCGGCGGATTGCCAATTAGGTCAAGGGCGTTCTTTAACTTTAAATAACTGGGACGGAAATCATGTCCCCATTGGCTGATGCAATGAGCTTCGTCTATGGCAAATAAACTTACTTTGATGTCCGTTAGGGTTTTTACGAATTCCTGATTATAAAATCTTTCCGGGGCAATAAAAAGAAGCTTATACTGATTTTTTTTCACCTCTTCCAGCCGTTCATAAGTCTCATCGGGAGAAATTGAAGAATTGACAAAATTGGCCGGGATGCCGACTTTTTTCAAATTGTCCACCTGGTCTTTCATTAAAGCGATTAAAGGAGAAATAACAATCGTGACTCCGTCCAAGATTAGAGCCGGGAGTTGGTAAATTAAAGATTTGCCCCCGCCGGTCGGCATAATAACGACCGAACTTAAACCGGCTAAAATATTATCAATGGCTTTTTCCTGGCCCGGCCAGAAATTTTTAAAACCATAATGGATTTCAAGGAGTTCCAGAAGTTGTTGTTTTTTTATATTCATACAAATTACAAATCTTTTACAAATTTACAAATTATACTTAGCCATTCTCCTGTTGACAAAATTTTTCTATTAAACTAACTTAATATTAGCAGATTAGGAAAGAGGAGGCAATTTTGGTTCTTTTTACAAAAAAAAGAGAGGGCGACATGATAGATTTGAACGGCATAAAAATGAAGAATCGTTTTATTGTCGGTTCCGGACCGGCTAAGTATGGCTTGGGATACGAGCTGTATGAAAATCCGTTAAGTTTTTTATTATGTTTTTTTCATTTGATGAATTGGGAAATTTTCGGAGCAGTAATTACGAAAACCCTCACCTTGCCTCCATGGAAGGGGAATTATCGCTGGTGGAAACCGTGGGAAGTTTTGCGTCCGGCGGAGAATGGATGGCTAAACCGGTTCGGCTGGAATAATTTCGGCCTTGATAAATTCATTTCTCTTTATCCCGGAATCGGGCTGAAAAACCTAGTAGTTTCAATCGGTGTTTTTGATTTAAAAGATATCAAAAGCTTGTTGTGGATGTTGGAAATGCTGAACCCTCTTAATATCTTGGCGATTGAAATTAATTTCTCTTGTCCGCATGTCAAAATATTATCCCGAGATGATTTGCGGATAATAGAAGATTTTATGAGAGAAGCCAGGAAATTCAGCCAACATCCGCTTATCGCCAAATTCGGTCCGACCGGAGATATTATTGAAAGAGTGATAATTGCGGAAAAGTGCGGGTTTAACGCCGTCAGCCTGATAAATACCGTTCCTCAATTTGTACTCGGTTTCGGCGAATGCGGGCTTTCCGGACGCGCTATCAAGCCAATCGCTTTGGAGGTTATTAGAAAAGTCCGGCCGCAAATCTGCATTCCGATATTCGGAGGAGGCGGAATTTATACCGCGGATGATTGCCAAGAATTTTTTGATGCCGGAGCAGACGCAACCGTCTTCGTGAGTGTTTTTTTCTGTTATCCCCTTCGTCCGCAAAAAATTGTAAGGAGTTTTTTAAAAACGCAAAGCCCAGCCGTTTAGGCCGGGCTTTTTTATTTTAATTTCCGCTTGAGTCCGCGTCAGTCCGCATAAGTCCGTGGCTAGATGCCTCTCATCTTTATGGCTTTCCGCAATCTTTCCACCGCTACGATATAGGCGGCGGTGCGCATATCCACCCCATATCTTTCTTTAGTTTCCCAAATTAAACTGGTGGCTTGGGTTATTTTTTCTTTTAACCGGCTTTGCACTTTTTCCAATTCCCAGTAATACTGCCGGAGATTCTGCACCCATTCAAAATAAGAAACAATTACGCCGCCGGCATTGGCTAAAACATCCGGGATAATTAAAATATCTTTTTCCGCCAAAGCTTCGCTTACTTCTATTTTCATCGGGCCGTTGGCTAGTTCTAGGATGATTTTGGCTTTTATATCATTAACCATTTCCATAGTAATAACATTTTCAAAAGCGGCTGGGGCTAAAATTGTCACGGGCAAAGTTAGAATTTCTTCGTTGGAAATATTTTTGGCGCCGGGGAAGTCAAGAACCGAGCCGTTGGCGTTTTTATGCTCTATGACTTTTTCAATATCAAGGCCTTCTTCATTATAGATTCCGCCTTTTGAATCGGAAACAGCTACGACCCGGTAACCGGCGTCATGGGCTATTTTGGCAAAATTCAAACCGACATTGCCAAAACCTTGGACAGCAATGGTGATATCTTTTTTATTTCCCCCGCCGGAAAAATTTTGGATTTTTTTTAAGACCTCTTCTAAAACATAAAATCCGCCCTGACCCGTGGCGTTGTCCCGGCCTAAGGAGCCGCCGACTTCAACCGGTTTGCCCGTAACCACGGCCGGCATGTTTCTGCCTTGGATTCGGCTGTATTCATCCATAAACCAAGCCATAATCTGCGGATTAGTGTAAACGTCCGGAGCCGGGATATCAATATCCGGTCCGACAATATTGGCAATGGCCCGGACATATCCCCTGGTTAATCTTTCCAGTTCTCCTGCACTTAAATTTTTTGAGTCGACGGTTATGCCGCCCTTAGCTCCGCCGTAGGGGATATCCGCAGCGGCGCATTTTATCGTCATCCAGAAAGCCAGAGATTTAACTTCATTCAAGTCAACCTGGGGATGAAAACGGATTCCGCCCTTATAAGGACCGCGGGCGTTTGAATGTTGGACGCGGTAGCCGGTAAAAATTTTTAAATCCCCGTTATCCATTTTAACCGGAATGGAAACTTCGGTTACTCGGTTGGGATGCTTTAAAATTTCCGCTTCTCGGGAAGTAAGTTCCGCCGCTTCGCTGGCATTTTCCATTTTTTTTATAATGGCGCAGATTCTATCAAGCTGTTCCAAGCATTGTTCGTATTGGTTCATGGTTTTAAAAATAAAATAAAAAAATAATAAAATAATTTAAAAATAGCACTTCTTATCTTTTTATTTTATTTTCATATTATTTTAATATTTTATTATTTAAGCTATTTTGTTATTTTATTCTTGTATAACTCTAGAGTATTTCTAAATAGCATGGCTATAGTCAAGGGCCCAACACCGCCCGGCACAGGCGTAATATAACCAGCTTTATTTTTAACTTCGGCAAAGTCAACATCGCCGCAAACTTTTTCACCTTCTTTTGTTATGCCTATATCAATCACCACCACTTCTTTTTTTACCATATTTTTTTTTATAAACCTTGGCTTGCCGATCGCCGTAATTAAAACATCGGCTTGGCTTGTCTTGCTGGCCAGGTTCTGGTCGTTGGCCTTGGCGATTTTCACTTTTGCTCCTTGGCACTCAAGAATTTTAGCTAAACTTTTACCAAAGATATCCGAGTTGGCTATAATACAAACTTGCTTGCCTTTTAACTGGCAATTAATGTTTTTTAACATTTCCAGAACGGCCGAAAAAACAGGTGATAAAATATGATTATGGCGGCAGCTTCCTAAAATTATCTTTAAATTTTCCGGATGGAAGCAATCCACATCCTTTTCCGGATTTATCGTTTTTATGATTTTATTAGTGTCAAAACCAACAGGCAGGGGGAGCTGGACTAAAATTCCGTCAATTAATTTATCTTTATTTAAGCATTCTATGGTTTCTAAAATTTTTTTTTCTTCTGTGTTATCCGGGCATCTGTAAATATGAGTATCAATTCCAACTTTTTTTGCTTCTCTTTCTTTCAGGCCAACATAAAGTTTTGAATCCTCCCGGTCCCCAACTAAAATAATTGCCAGATTGGGACGTTTTTGGCAATCCGGCTTGTTATCATTAAGTTTAAGGATTTCTTTTACGAGCTGGTCTTTAATTTTTTTCGCCAGGATCTGGCCGTCAATTATTTTTGCGGGCATAAAATATAATTACAAATTCACAAATCAAAACGCAAATTCACAAATTTTATACAGCATCTTTTTTTATTTGTGTTATTTGTGATAATATTTGTGTATTTGTAATAAATATATTTAGATGCTTGGGATGGGAAAATTTAAGCACATTTTTCTCACTTCCTTTTTTATTTTATCCAAAATTTTTTCGTCATTTCTATTGTCTAATGTTTCATTAACCCAGGCGGCAATTTGTTTCACTTCTTTTTCTTTCATGCCGCGAGTGGTAATGGCCGGGGTGCCGAATCTGACGCCGGACGGCTTCATGGGCGGGTTGGGATCATTGGGAATTGTAGAGCGGCTTACAGAAATTCCGACTTCATTTAAAATATCTTCGGCTTCTTTTCCATTTAAGCCTTTTGAGGTCATGTCTACGACCATCAGGTGGTTATCCGTGCCTCCAGAAACTATTTCATACCCCATGTTTAGGAATTCCCGGGCCAGGATCCTCGCGTTCATCATAACCTGCATAGCGTATTCTTTAAATTCCGGCTTTAAGGCCTCGCCAAAGGCGACCGCCTTGGCGGCCTGAATATGGTCATGGGGACCGCCCTGCATGCCGGGGAAAACCGCCCGGTTAACCTGCTTGGCGTATTTTTCCTTGCACATTATCATGGCGCCCCTGGGGCCGCGCAAAGTTTTGTGGATGGTGGTGGTGACAACATCAAAAATCGGCACCGGATTGTTCATCAAACCGGCCGCGATTAAACCGGCGGTATGGGCAATATCGGCAAAAGTAAAAGCCCCGACTTCGTCAGCGATTTCCTTAAATTTTTGCCAGTCGATTTCTCGCGAGTAAGCGCTGTAGCCAGCCACAATCATTTTTGGTTTTTCCCGTAAAGCCACTTCCCTGACTTTTTCCATATCCAGGCGTCCGGTTTCGGCGTCCACCTCGTATTGGACGAAATTATAGAGCATGCCGGAAAAATTTATGGGGTGGCCGTGAGAAAGATGACCTCCGTGGTCAAGCCTTAAGCCCAAAACTTTATCTCCGGGTTTTATAAAAGCGAAATAAACGGCGGCGTTAGCCGGGGAGCCGGAAAGGGGCTGGACATTGGCATGCTCGGCGGAAAATAATTTTTTCGCCCGCTCAATAGCAAGGGTTTCTACCTCGTCAATAATCTGGTTGCCGCCATAATAGCGGTGGCCCGGGTAGCCTTCGCTGTATTTATTGGTTAGGACCGTGCCCATGGTTTCCAGGACCGCTTTGGAAACATAATTTTCCGAGGCGATTAATTCCATTTCCTCGCTTTGCCTTTTCATTTCCTTTTTCACCGCGGAAAATATTTCCGGATCATTTTTTGATAAATTTTTATAAGATAGCATAGGTTTATATTAGGTAAGAACAGGGTAATACCCTGTTCTTACGCAGGTTAAAGTATAATAGTTAGTAATTTTATGATAAGCCCAATAGCTTATTTTGTCAAAAAAAGAAGGCCGAAAGACCCCTTATTTGTCATTGTGGCTTTTTCCCTTCCGTTCATCTCTTGTCATCTTCGGGCTTGCCTGCCCCGCTAGCGCCACGCCCCGCTATGCGAAGCTTGGCGGGGGAGCTGGCCGGTGACCAGAGGATCTAGGGTTAAGAGGTAAGGACATTTATTTTATCACAATTTTAACAAACCGAACTTCCTGCGGACTAATTCCTGCCTACCGGCAGGCAGGCTGGATTCCCGCTTTCGCGGGAATGACAGAAACAAATTTGTTGTTTGCAATGACAGTTTTATTTTTTATTTATAAAGTTTCTTGTAAGTCATTTTTTTTAAGCCCTTCCACCAGTCAGTGAATTTTGTTTTTTTCATTTCTTTTATTAAAGCCTTGGCCGATTTTGTTTCTAAGGCTTTTTCCACATTACTAATCCAGTTATCTACTGACGGGCAACCCAAATCAAGGTATTCCTTAGCCTGGAAAGCAACCTCTAGCCAATCAGCATCTTTGGCGACAATGCCTTCTTTCGTGTTTCTGTTTTCAAATTCGGAAAAATATTTTTTCCACTTTTTTTCAATCTGTCCGCCCAGATTTTTTACCTGATCGCAAAAAGCATCTTGCTCGGCTTGGCTATTGTCAAAATACCGGGCGCTTACTTTATTTTGGTCGCCAATTCGAGCTTCGCCATTGTCATGAACCAAAATCATGGCGGCCACTTTTTCCGGATTAGCGTCTCCTTCCATCACCGCTAAAATGTAGCCGATTTGCGCGGCCCGCATCACGTGTTCGGCTACCGTATCCGGATTTTTTATTCCTGCCAACTGAAAGCCGCTTCGCCTTTGGCGTTTTAATTGGTTTAATTCAAAGATAAAATTAACGATATTTTTGATAGGCATATTTTTAAGTTAATTCCTGTCTTTACTTTATCATTTCTACCCAATTTGTCAAAAGAAAAAAGGCACCCGGGTAGAGATGCCTTTTTTAAAAAGATCAGATGCTGTCCATAATTATTACGAACAGCTGGTTGGCGATAACTCGCGCCATTGAAACCGTAATTACTTCGCCGCCGGTTTCTTTGCGGTAGGGGCGGGGAACAGTGTCGCCCAAAATAATGGCGTCAAAAGGGTTGTTATCAATGATTTTTCTTTTCCAGCCCTTGGTGCAAACCGGATGGGTGGCGCAGAAGAAAATTTCTTTGGCTCCGGCCTGCTTAAGGGATTTTCCGGTCAATACGGCCGTAGCCCCGGTGGACAATTCGTCTTCTCGGATACAAATACTGGCACCATTCAAGCTTTCTTCGGCCAGAGAGATCGGCACGCCGAATTTTTCTTGCAGTTCAGCCAATTCAACTTCTATCGTCGTCAATTTCTCCGGGTTTTCTTCCGCAGCCACGGAGCAATCATGAAGGCGATTTTTCAAGCTGACTATTACCGGCACCCCGAACTCTCTAGCCAGGGAAACCGCCCTTCTTATTGACCCCTTATCGGGAGAATAAACGAAAAACGGCTGGCTTCTGGATCGGGAAAGGTCAACCCTCGGTTTTAAAATTTCGGCAAAAGCCGCAGAAGGGTCAACATTCCAGGCTTCAATGCCGACCTTTTTACAGTTCTCCAGGGTGACACAGGAATGAATATCACAGAGAATCAACTTGTCAACGCCGTTAGCTTTCATGTTATGTAAGAGCCAGAGATTGCGGTGGATTTCATCCGTTTTTTCCGGATGGTCCTGGCGCCGATAGCTCATAAAGGGCACAACAGCGACAATGGACTTTGCCCCGTATTGGAATTTCGCCGCCCAGGCCAGGGTAAGAAATTGCCTTTCCAGGTTTTGCCGGGAATCGCTATGCAGGCTTTGGAACAGGATTACGTGCTTACCGGCGATTTTTTCCGGATGGGTTATTCGGAAATCGTCTTCACCGTCGGAAAAATCATCCATGTTCAGGTGGAGAAAGGATAGGCGCGTTCTTGCCAGGTCGTTGACTACGGCAAGAATGCCTTTATCTAAATCATGGTTGCCGGTCCCGCCCAGCACTACGAAACTGTTCTGAATAACCATCGTGGTTTTCCCTCATTAAAAGAATAGTTTATTTTAAAGGACGAAATAATTTCAGGTTGATATATTAAATTATCACTTAGGCTTTTTTATGTCAAATTATTTTTAACGAAAAAGGCGTCCGATCTGCGGACAGGACGCCTGGAATTTTTTGCCCGGAAATTAAATTTCAGGGCAAATAAAGACCTTGAAGGTTAAAACGAAGAAAAGAACAACTGCGTACAGGCATTTACCAATGATTTCGAGAATTTTTTTCATTGTTTTCACTCCCCTTAAAGAGTTTTTACCATGTAGGTATTTTCCAACTTGTAGCCAAGTTTTTTGTAATATTCCCGAACTCCTATTCCCGATATTACAATAATTTTTTTAAATCCGCAACCCTTGGCGATTTTTTCCGCCTCTTTCATTAATTTTTTGCCCAAGCCGGCATGCTGGATAATTTTATCTTTTCCAACCGGAACCAATTCGCCGTAAACGTGCAGTTCGCGGATAAGGGCGGAATTTTGTAAAGACGCAAAATCTTGCGTCTTTACGGTATTTGGCAACCTTAGTCTGCAAAAGCCGTATAAGGTTTTTTTGTTTTTACTTTCGTAACTAATAAAATATTCTTGTCCTCCGGAGGCCTTATATTTTTTAATTGTTAATTTTGCATTTTTGATTTTGAATTGCTTATTCCCCGCTTCCCGGCAGCGGATGCACCCGCATTTCACGCCCCGGTCCTTCATGATTTGGCGCAAGTTGGTAATCAGATTGCCGGCGATAATTGATTCCTGCGGAATATCGCGGATTAGCCTGATGATGCGGACATAAGGCGGAATAATTTTTTTGCATTTTATAATTAGATTTTGCAGCTGTTTATCAGTATAAGGTTTATATTTTTTCGTTTTCCACCATTTATATAATAGACTGCCGCGGGTGACGACCGTAGGATAAAATTTAATCTGGTCCGGCTGAAAGCGCTTATCAGAAAAAAGTTGCTTAAACATTAAAAAATCTTTGCTCGGAGTGGAGCCAGGCAGTCCGGGCATAATATGGTAAGTGACCTTAAAGCCAAAATTTTTTAAAAGCTTTGTGGCTTGGACAGTTTCGGCTACGCCATGGCCCCGTTTATTTAATTTTAGAATTTTATCATCAAGCGCCTGCGCGCCCAATTCCACTCGCGTACAACCCAATTCCCGCATCTGCCACAGTTCTTTTTGGCTAATATAATCCGGCCGGGTTTCTAGAGTGATGCCAATAATTCTGTATTCAGTTTTTTCATTTTTACTTTGTTCTTTAGCTAATTCTTTTTTTAGAATTTTAATATTAGATATCAGTTTTTTATTTTTTATTTTTAATTTTTTATTTTTATTATATTCATTTGCTGCCCGAAAGCATTCCCCTATAAACCAGTATTTATATTTTTCCGGCACAACTGACCAAGTGGCGCCAATAACGATTAATTCAATTTTATTCGGCTCATGTCCGTTGGCCTCCAAAGCGCGCAAGCGAAACTGGACTTGTTTGTATGGATCGTAATTGCAACGGATAGCCCGCATGACGGCCGGTTCATTAGATAAATAGCTTTGGGGCACGCCTTTTTCCGAAGGGCAATAAACGCATTTGCCCGGGCAAGGGTAGGGCTTTATCAAAACCGCGACCGGGGCGATTCCGGATAAAGTTCTGACAGTTCTCTTCCGCAGGATTTTTTCCAAGGCCGGTTTTGGTTTAATTTTTCCCTGCTTAATTAATCTTTTATATCCCTTTAAAATATCAGAATTAAGAAAAATGCCAATCTTAAACTGCTTCGCCGCCTTTCTCTTGGCCGCGGTTAATTCGTCCCTTGATTTTATATTTGATTTTAGTAATTCTTTTATTGCTTCTGGCATGTGAATTTGGTATAATAAATTTGATATAATATTAGCACTTATACACTTAACCATAAAATTATGACAAAAACAAGATTAATTATTATTTTTTCTCTTATTTTCTTTTTGGTTTCGCCTTTGGCCGTAAAAGCTTTTTCAATTAAAACCGGCGATTCAGTTTATATTGCGGAAGATGAAACCATAGAAGGAAGTTTATATTCGGTTGCGACCAATATTACAATTGACGGTACTATTAAGGGCGATGTTATCTGCGCCGGTCAGTCAATCAATATCAACGGGAAAGTAGAGGGCGATGTTATCTGCGCCGGTCAGTCAATCAATATCTCGGGCGAAATAGGCGGGAATTTAAGAGTGGCGGGAAATTCTATTAATTTGGGCGGTAAGATTGCCCGCAACGTTAATGCTTTTGGCGCTTCTATTATTTTGGACAAAAATGCGGAGGTGGGCTGGAGCATGCTTTTTGCCGGAGCCACAATGGAAGCGAGAGGGAAAGTCGGCCAGGATTTATATGGCGCCAGTCCTAAAGTTACCATTGCCGGAGAAATAGGCAGGGATGTAAGAATAAAGCTTAGAGATAAAATACGCGCGGAAAATAAAGGAATTAGCTATCACGACAAAAATGAACTTTTGATTATTGCCGATAATGCTAAAATCGGGAGGAATTTAACTTATACCGGAAGTAACGAGGCGGATATTTCTGAAAAATCTTTTGTGGTTGGCGAGATTAAACATAATTTGCCAAAAGCGGAAAAGGGAGGGGAATTCAGGTTTGTCGGTTGGTTTTGGGGAAGATTATATTCAATTTTTGCCGCCCTGGTAATTGGTTTGGTTTTAATCAGCCTATGGCGCAAACAGATTGTGGAACTGACCGACAGAATGCTTGAGAAGGTTGGGGCTTCTATTGGTTGGGGCGCGGTAATCATGTTTTTAACTCCAATTATTTCAATTCTATTGTTATTTACCTTTATTGGTATTCCGTTGGCCTTGCTTTTGCTCGGCGTTTGGGCAATTGCTCTTTTTGCGGCCAAAATTTTAACCGGTATTATGATTGGGCGAAATCTTTTGGAGAAATTTTGGAAAAATAAAAAAGATTCTTTAATTTGGGCCATGATTGTCGGCATTGTCATCTGCTGGTTTATTTTTTCCATCCCTTTTGTCGGCTGGATTTTAGCTTTAGTCGCGCTTTGGTGGGGGCTTGGAGGAATTTGGCTGGCTTTCCGAAAAGCTTAGAGGGCTTGATATAAAAAAGCGGATTTCTTGTCTTAAGAAGTCCGCTTTGTATTTTCCTTATAAATCATTTAAAGAAAAGATTGTATTCAACCGCCAGAGTTCTTTTTCCTTCGCCTATTTGCCAGCCCGGCCAGACAACCAAATGGCCTTGGCCGACCGGGAAGGAAAAAGTCGGTCCGGTAAAGGGTTTGTAATTTTTCTCCCACCAGACCGCTTCAGCATGAATCCCCAGCCAGCCGTATTTTAGATCATGCTCATAATAATATTGGTCAGCTGACCAATGGAAAGGATCGCCTCTGGTTATATCTTCTATTTCATTAACGGAGAGCAGGGTCAGGTTACCCCAGTGGCCGAGAAATACTAGAGCCTGCTGGTCGATATATTCAGCCCCGGCTGAAGTTGAAGTTATGTTGAAGCCGGCTCGCAGTTTTAAGGCGCCGATCGGCAGGTTGAATTTCGGCCCGAACTCAAGCAGAGCGTATTGTCCGGTCGGCGAAATTTCCACAAAGCTGGTCCAATTCTGCCAGTCGTGAAAATGATCAAATTTCAGCGAAGCTGAATTTCCGAGCAAAAAGCGGGTATCAAACAGATGTTGGCCTGAAGCCGAGCTGGCGAAAAGCAGGGCAGACAGAACGAGGGTGATCAGCAGCTTTTTCATGGCCATACCTCCTGATAAAGGGTTGAAATAAAAGGAACATTTTTAATATATTAATATAGCATAGTTTATATAATATGTCAATACTTTTATGATGATAGTTATTTAAACTTGTTTTTTTACTAAAAATAGGGTAAAATTATCCATATGCGGGAAGAACTGATAAAATTAGGTTTATCCCCGAATGAATCTTTGGTTTTTTGCGCTTTGCTTGAAAGCGGGGAAACGCCTTCGGGAGAAATAATAAAAAAACTGGCAAACACCGGAATATTGTTTATGAGAGCCTTGATAATCTTAAAAAAAGAGATTTGGTTAAGGAAACGATAAAAAAAGGAAAGAAATATTTTAAAGTAGGCAACCCCGAAGTTTTAAGTAATCAGGCTAGGGACCAATTTGATCTGGCGGTAAAGGTCGCTTGCGAAATAAGGACTAAAAGCCGTTTTAAAGCCCCGCAGGTTAATATTTATGAAGGAAAAGAAGGCTGGCAGACGGCGTACCGCCGAGTTATGAAAGATTTAAAAAGGGGAGATAAAGTTTATACAATCGGCGCCGGGGGCGATAAATGGGTAGAAGCCATGGGAAATTTATTTTTAAGCTATGAGAATTTTTTGAAAGAAAAAAAAATTGTTTTAAGTATGATCGCTTTTTCCTGGCAGAGAAAAGAGATAGAAGAGCATCAAAGCAGTTTTGCCCGGACGACTAAGTATCTGCCGGAAAAGTATTTAGTCCCAGCCAATACGGAAATTTTTAAAGACAGGGTTTTTATCCAGATATATACGACTCCGCTTATTTTAATTGAAATAATTAATAAAGAAGTGGCTTTAGGTTATCTGCAATATTTCCGGACTTTTTGGAAAATTGCTAAAAAATAAATTTATGACTCTAAATCCAAAAATATTCAAATCTTACGATATCCGGGGAATTTATCCGGATGAGCTGAATGAAGCCACCGCTTTTTTAGCCGGTCAGGCCTATGCCAACTTAACCGGCGTGAAAAAGGTGGCAATCGGCCGGGATATGAGAATCGGCTCTGACAGTCTCGGGGAAAGATTTGCCGCCGGTTTGGCTGACCAGGGGGTTAATGTTGACGATTTGGGCCAGGTGCCGATTGATGCGGTTTATTTTTCTGTCGGCCATTATAAATATGACGGCGGAATAATGGTGACGGCTTCGCATAACCCGAAAGAATATAACGGCTTTAAGATGGTGGTGAGAGATAACGGCATAGAGATGATACGGGGAAACCAATTATATGAATTTTTGCGCGGCAAAAATTTTGCTTCCAAAGAGCCAAGGGGTGAAATTAAAGAGAGAGATGTAATTTTCGATTATTTAAAGCATGTTTTATCTTTCGCCGATATGGGGGAAATCAAACCTTTTAAAATTGTGGTTGATGCCGGCAATGGCATGGCCGGAAAAGTTATGCCCTTGCTTTTTGCCAAATTGCCCTGCCGGCTAATTCCTTTGAATTTTGAGCTTGATGGAAATTTCCCCGCCCACCCTTCCAATCCTTTGCTGCCCGAATCAAAGGTACAGATTTCGGAAAAAGTAAGGGAAGAAAATGCGAATTTTGGCATAATAATGGATGGGGATACCGATCGTTTGTTTTTTACTGATGAAAAAGGAGAATTTATTCAAGCTGACACCACCCTGTTGATTTTAGCAAAATATTTTTTAAAAAAAGAACCGGGCGCCGGTATCGCCTATAACGCGATTTGCAGCCGGGCGGTTCGGGAAAAAGTAAAAGACTGGGGCGGCCGGCCTTTGCGCGCCGCCGTCGGGTTTGTCAATGTGGCCAAAGCCATGAAAGACAATGGCGGAATTATGGGGGGAGAAGTTTCGGCGCATTACTGTTTTCGGGACAATTATTACGCCGACTCCGGCTTTATTGCTTTTGTTATCCTCCTGGCCCTGATTTCCAAAGAGGAAAAAAAATTATCAGAAATTGTAAGCGGGCTTAATCCTTATTACCGTTTGGACGAAATCAATATGAAAACTGAAAAAACCGAAGAAATAATAGCGGCCGCTCGGGAAAGATTTAAAGACGGGGCGCAGGATGAATTGGACGGCTTAACCGTTGAATATAAAGATTGGTGGATTAATATTCGGCCGTCCAATACCGAGCCATTGCTTAGGATTACGATTGAGGGGGAAACGAAAGAAATCGCCGAGGAAAAAGAAAAAGAGGTAAGAGAATTTTTGGAAAAGAATCTTTAAATAGGATTATAGTACAAAAAAATCGTAGAGGTAAAAAACTTTTCACCTCTACGATTTTTTTGTGCACCGTGCAGGAATCGAACCTGCAACCTTATCCTTAAGAGGGATCTGCTCTACCAATTGAGCTAACGGTGCCCCTTGATTTTTGATTTAACCTGCCTGCCGGCAGGCAGGGATTGCCGATTTCAGATTTAAATCTAAAATCTAAAATCATAAATCTGAAATTCTTTGTGGCTGGGGAGGGGATCGGACCCTCGACCTTAGCGTTATGAGTGCTACGCTCTAACCAACTGAGCTACCCAGCCATAAATAAATTAAAATGTAAAATTTAAAATGTAAAATTTAGGTGTCGCTATTGCGACAATTTTTAATTTTTAGAAGTAATTTTTGTTTTTATTCCCAAAATTGTGCCCGCGCTTATGCCTAAAGCATAAACTATAATTGCGATTAGACTCCGTTGCTTATCAAGTTGGGTTAAAATATTATAAAGCACAAGCATTGTTACTATAGTTACGGCGAAAGAAAGAACGGCCGCAGAAATAGCTTTCTCTTTAGCTATAAATCGCCAATTAAGGGTTAGTAAGAAGTCTTGCAGAACGCCAGCTAAAAAATAAATAATAAGATGATAATCCATAGCTATTGATTTATTTTTGGTTCCCAGTCTCCCGCGCAAAGCGCGCCCGGCAGCCTGCCTGCCGGTAGGCAGGGAGTCGAAAAAGTAATTCTTAGAATTTTTGTTTTACCAGGTGTGCTCCCGTCAGGATTCGAACCCCGCACCCTTTGCGGTGCGGGGCAGGCCCGAAATTCTTGGTCTCCCGCACAAAGCGTACCCGGCAGGAGTCGAACCCACAACCTCTTGGTCCGAAGCCAAGCGCTCTATCCATTGAGCTACGGGTACGCTTTAAGCGGGATAAACTCCGCCAAGCGTGATATCCATTTCACCACAGGAGCAAAACGGCAAAAAAATAATTGGTCCCCTGCCTGCCGGCAGGCAGGGAAAACACGCGCTCTATCCAGTCGCTTACCCGCCGCAGTCCTGAGTTTATCGAAGGACGAAGGCGGAAGCTACGAGCGCTAATTTAAAGAACTCCCAGGGGAGTTCAAGATTATATTAGCATATTTTTCAATAAAAAACAACCCCCCTATCCTTTGGAATTATTTTTAGATTGACTGAATAGTGAAAATATGATAGAGTGATATAATTTTAATGGTCCTTTAAAAATATCAACAAATAAAGACAAAATCAGAAAGGTGGGTCTGGCATGCCTCAAATTTTTGGCGGTCTTTTTTGGGAAAATCTTGTTTCCGGAGACGAATATTTTACTCTCCAGCAAGGGCTTTTTAGAGCCGGTTTTATCCAGGGTATCCAGTTGCGAGTGGCGCACCCTTGTTTTACGCCCGGCCTGGCGGATGATAAATCTTGGTTAAGGAAAATTTTATCAAGGTTGCCGGGCAAAGAAGTGGTTATCCATTGCGGGGCGGAAAATATTGGCGTTGACTTCGGTGAAAATTTTGATGAGCTCGGCGTATTTGGTCGTCATTCTTCTTTTTATACTTGGGAGAACTGGAATTTTGAGACCTTGCGCTGGTCGCTAAGGATAGCTAAAGAAACTCAAGAACTCGGATATAATGCAAGAGGGATAGTAGTTCATCCTGGCTATGGGGAAAGCAAGGCGGATTATATATCTTTTTCAAGGGTTGTTTCCTCTCTGGCCGCGTTTTCCGGGAATAATATTTTACTGGAAAACGTTCCTCCGATCGTTGGTAAATCTTTTTATCCACCAGATGAGGACACAAGCCCATGGAGCCGGAGCAGCTACTGGGGGTTTGGCGGCACTCCGGAAGATATGGAACATTTATTTGGATCTTTGGGGTTGGGCTGGAAATGCCTGATTGACTTTACCCATTTGGCTGTAATGGTTAACCAAGCAAAAAAGGGTTTTATGGCAATCCCCGAGAAATGGAAAGATATTAATCAGGCCGTTGCTGATTATCTTGCCTTGCCGCATAGTCCGGTTTGCCATTTCTCCGGCATACCCCCCGAGGGAATATTGATTGACACCCATGATCACCTTGCCAATTTTTCTCCGGCGGTTAAGGAAGCTCTCCGGACAATGGAAATAATTTGTCTGGAAATTCCTTTTGATCCAAAGAATTCGGAAACCGCCAGACAAATCATAAGAGATTTTCGTCAGCTGTATCTTTAATAGTTTTGATTTATCTTCGAGGGTTATGTCTAGAGCGGCATAACCCTATTTTTTTCAATAAAAAACAACCCCTTAAAACAAACGGGTTGTTTTTTTATTTTAACCTGTAAAAAATTATATTTTGCCTTTTAAAGCGTCCTTTAAATTTTTTCCGGTTTTGAATTTTGCCACTTTTACTTCAGGGATTTTAATTCTTTCCGTCGGTTTCTGCGGATTAACACCGCCCCGGGCGTGGCGGGTTCTGGCCAGAAACGTGCCAAAACCGGCAATGGTCACCTCGCCCCCGGATTTTAATTCGGAGACAATGGTTTTTACCAAAGTTTCAATCATGTCCTCAGCCTGTTTTTTCGTTACGGCCGCGGCTTCGGCTATTTTTTCAATTAATCCTGCCTTATTCATATTTTTATTCTACGAATTACGAATTCGTTACGAATATACGAATATTAAATTAAGGCGTTTATTGGGGAATTCGTACATTCGTATATATTCGTAATTCGTAGGGTTATTCTATATTAGTAGTTTTAATTATCGGTTTTATGCTTTTGGTTTTTCCATTTTTAGGATTAATTTCGGCTAAAACGGCATTAAAGATTGTCCGTCCGTTTTCCGGTATGAAGTGCGGTTGTTTCATCTGGGTTAAGAAAGTTTTTATAATACCTTCTTTATCGACCCCGATGCAGCCGTCAGCAAAACCAACCATGCCGATGTCCGTTATATAAGCTGTTCCTTCCTTGGAAACTTCCGCGTCCGCAGTCATAACATGCGTATGAGTTCCGACAATGGCGCTGGCTCGTCCGTTCAAATAATGTTTTAAGGCAATTTTTTCCGAAGTCGCTTCGGCATGTATATCAATAATTATAGCAGATACGCTTTTTTTTGCAAACTTAGCCAGAATTTTATCCACTTCCCTAAAAGGGCAGTCGTAATCTTGGGCCATAAATACCCGGCCAATAAGATTAATTAGCAATATTTTATATTTTCCTTTTTCCAAAACCGCATAACCCTGCCCCGGCGCTCCGTTCGGAAAATTGGCCGGCCGGATAATCGGAAATTTTTCATAGCAATCAATCTGTTTTATTTTATCAAAAGCGTGGTCGCCGGCGGTAAAATAATCCACGCCGGCCTCTTTTAATTCTTTCAAGGTATCTTCGGTTACGCCGGTGCCGTGGGCGATATTTTCCGCATTGGCAAAAACGAGGTCTATTTTTTTAGACTTTTTTAGTTTGGGTAAAATTTTAGCCACGGCTTGCCGGCCGATTTTGCCGTTAATGTCGCCGAGAAATAATAAGTTCATAAAGTTATAAAGTTTATAAAGTTGAAAGTAAGACTTTATAACTTTCAACTTTATAACTTTCTACTAGCGCGTTAGCGCGCATATTCCGTTACCCGCATTTCCCTGATAACATTAACTTTTATTTCTCCCGGATATTTCAACTCTTCTTCTATTTTTTTCGCTATGTCGCGGGCCAAATCATGAGATTTCAAATCGTCAATTTCTTCTGGCATGACAAAAACCCTTACTTCGCGTCCGGCCTGAATCGCGTAAGATTTTTCCACTCCCGGGAAAGAAGTGGCGATTTTTTCCAGTTCTTCCAGGCGCTGGATATAACGTTCATAAGTGTCATAACGGGCTCCTGGACGGGCCGCGGAAATCGCGTCTGCCACTTTAACGATTACGGCAGTCAGGCCGCGCGGATGGTCGTCGTGATGAGTTTCAATCGGATCAATAACTTCTTGGGGCAAATTGAATTTTTTGGCGATATCGCGGCCGATTTCCGGATGAGTCCCTTGCACTTCATGGTCAACGGCTTTTCCAATATCATGAAGCAAACCGGCTTTTTTAGCTAAGGTCACATCGGCTTTTAATTCCTCGGCTAAAAGAGCGGAAAGATGGGCCACTTCTATGGAATGGCCAAGGGCGTTTTGCCCGTAGCTGGAGCGGTATTTCAAGCGGCCGATAATCTGGACTAATTTCGGGTCAAGGCCGGCCACACCGATTTCATACATGGCTTCTTCCCCGGCTTTTTTAATATCCAAAGCCAGTTCTTTTTTCGCTTCTTCAATCGCTTCTTCAATTTTGGTCGGATGGATCCGTCCGTCTTTAATTAAATAATCCAAAGCCCTTTTGGCAATGTGTCGCCTTATGGGTGAGAAGCCGGAGATGGTAATGGCGTTCGGCGTGTCATCCACGATAATTTCCACGCCGGTTATTTGTTCAATCGCTTTAATGTTGCGGCCTTCCCGGCCGATAATCCGGCCCTTCATTTCATCGTTTGGCAAATCAACCGTGGTCGTTGTTATTTCCGGAGTGTAGGAAGAAACCAGGCGTTGCATAGCCCCGGTCATCAGGTCTTTGGCTTTTTCATCTATAGTCTCCGTAGCTTCTTTTTCCAACTTATTAATGCGGACAAGCAGATCCTCTTTTACTTTTTCTTCGACATTTTTTAACAAAACTTCTTTGGCCTCGTCTTTTGTCATCTTGGCGATTTTTTCCAGTTTTACCATCTGCTCCTCTTTGATTTGTTTTATTTTTTCCTTTACTTCCTCCACTCTGTTGACTTTGTCAAAAAGCTGCTGTTGCTTTTCCTGCAATTCCAATAATTTTTGGGAAAAAGCGGTTTCCCTTTTTTCCAGTCTGGTTTGCAGGTTATTTATTTCTTTTCGCCTTTGTCCCTCCTCTTTTTTTGCTTCCTCAATGATTTTCAAAGCTTTATCCTGGGCAACGAGCAGCAACTCTTTTTGTTTAACCTTGGTGTCGTTTAGAATTTTTTCGGCGCGAGCCTCGGCGCTGTTAATTTCGCTTAAAGCTTTTCTTTTTCTTAACCAGTAGCCAATAAAAAAACCGCCCACAGCCAGAATAAGGTAGATCGCATATTCCATAGAATTTATTTCTGTTGTCAGGAGGTTGAATTTAATTGTTTTTTCGCAATACAATAAGCCCTAAATTATTAAGGCCGACAAACGATTTTTTGATTTTTGTTCCAGAGAATATTCTAGAGTAATTAGTTATTTTCACAAATTTATTGGGTTTGTCCGATGATATTGGAAAAATCTTTAAAAAATTATTCCTTTTCCTAACAACACTATTCGTTATTAATTTAATTTAAGTTTGTAAAATTATCTTAGCATAAGATTTAAGGTTTGTAAAGAGCTTGGAAAATCAAGATTGAATGGGGAAAAAGAATCATCACATTCTGAAATATAGGGACTTAGTCGCCTCTGTGGCGACTAAGTCCCTAAACTTATTCAATAAAATAAAAAAAGAGGGTAGACTCGCGTTTAGCAAGTCTACCCCTTGTTGCACCGGAACAGCCATCAGTTGAACGGATTCGGGAAATTCTGCGACAGACTCTCGTTGGCTTTGCCTTGCGCTTCAGGAAGAAAGACTACGCCGATTTTGGGTCTCACATTAACCTCCTTGTTTTTTCAGCCATTATTGGCCGATAATCATATTATATCATGCTTGAAGCGGTGAAACAAGAAAACGGCATCTGGCAATAAACTAAAAAGAGCTCAACTCCGAGGCCCCGGAGTTGAGCTCCCAACAAGAAAATGAAAATTACCTCGTAATTATTTTATCAATGATGCCGTACTTTTTCGCTTCTTCCACATCCATAAAGCGGTCGCGGTCAGTGTCTTTTTCAATTGCGGAGATTTTTTGCCCGGTATGGAAAGCCAGGATTTTATTCATTTTGTCTTTTATCTTCAGGATATGTTCGGCCCTGATTTTTATGTCAACAGCTTGGCCTTCGGCTCCGCCCATAATCTGGTGGATCATAATTTCCGAATTGGGCAAAGCGAACCTTTTTCCTTTGGCTCCGGCAGCGAGCAAGGTGGCGCCCATAGAAGCGGCCATGCCGACACAAATTGTGGAGACATCGGATTTGACATATTGCATGGTGTCATAGATCGCCATACCGGCCGTGACTGATCCGCCCGGAGAGTTGATATAAAATTTTATGTCCCGGTCCTTATTCTCGGCGTCCAAAAACAGAAATTGGGCGATAATGATATTGGCGACATGGTCGGTGATAGGCTCGCCTAAAAATATAATCCGGTCTTTTAAAAGCCGGGAATAGATATCATAAGCCCGTTCCACATGTCCGTCTTTTTCTATAACTGTTGGAATTAAAGGCATATCTTTCAAAATTAAAAATTAGAAATCAAAAATAAAAAATTATTTATTTTTTATGTTTAGATTATAGGGGAGATTAATCTAATTGTCAATGTTTGCGGAGCGCGTTTTTAATATTGAGATTATTTTAAAATAATGATAAAATAAGTTCAGATAACCAAAGTAGTTTTTCTGATTATTTTTTGCTATAGGCAATCTAAATATGAAAAATTTTGTTAAAAAAATAATAAATTTCTTAAATCTAAAAGAATTAGGCAAAAAGGCCATTGTGGTTATTATTCTAACCTTAACCGCGGTTGTTACCGTTTATGTTTACGTCGCTTTTATCGAACCCTCGGCCGGGCCGGCTGATTCTGACCAGGATTTTACCCAAAATATCTTGGGCGCCAACAACGCGAATAATGATTTTGACTCGTCTTTGGTGGTGGTCAATAATGACGGTAGCATTATTGAGAGGTTAGAATATGTTATTGATTATTTGGACAGCCGTTGAAGAAGCAAAAAGCGAAAATGGATAAGGACGAGATAAAATTTTCAATTTTCAAGTCTCAATTATTAATGAATTTTCAATAATTAAATTATCAATTGAAAATTTGTTAATTGGTAATTGATTGAAAATTAGAAAATTGATAATTGATAATTTAAAACTTGGATGGATAACCAAATCTTAAAAACCAAACTGAATGACTATCTAGGAAGAATTGGCTGGCGCATAATTACTACGGTTATTTTAACCTTAACCGCGGTTGTTACCGTTTATGTTTACGCCGCTTTTGTTGAACCAAGCGCCGGGCCAACGGATTCGGACCAGGATTTTACCCAGAATATTTTGGGCGCCAACAACGCGAATAATGATTTTGACTCGTCCTTGGTGGCAACCAATAAAGATGGCTCTATCGTAGAACGGCTGGAATATATTACCAATCGGATGACTACGGCCGGAGAGTGGTATTCTACGGAATGCGGAGAATCAACTACCACCACCCAAACAAACTGCTATGTTGATACTACTGCCCGCTATCTGACGACTGATTTATGTAATGAAGCTAAAGAAAACCAATGTTTTGTTCCGACTGACAACAGCTATTATGCTTTTGGCTCGGAATGCGCTGATTCAACTACGACCACCAAAACTAATTGTTATGTTGATGATACGGCTAAATACGTTAATGCCAATGCCTGTTCGGCCGCTAGCAATAATGGTTATTGCTATATGAACACTTCCACTTTTTCCGCTATGGATAGTGATTTGGCTGTTGGAAATATAAAAAGTGGAGTAACTATTTTTGGGGTTGCTGGTACTTTAGCATCTACAGGAGTTAAATGCTATCCCAGTGATTGTACTTCAGATTATTCATGCACTGTTGGGACTGTTTGTAGCAACACATGTAATACTGGTGGAAACGATTTCACAGTATATACTGGTGGCGGAGATAATCGTGTTGGTTGTTACAGAAATAATTATGAATCATGGGCAACATGCGTGTGTTATATTTATTAAAAATTTAACTCAGTCGCAGTCTCCCATTGGGGTACTACGATCTCAATAAAAATATGAAAAACATTTTTAAAAAAACATTAAAATTTATCCCGCACCTTTCCTTAATATTTCGTAGCTTTGTTGCGGGGATGAAGGATTTAGGCAAAATTCTTTCGGCGAGGTTTGATGCTCTGCTGAAAGGTGCGGGATTTATTTCTTCCCGGCTGATTTATCTAATTTTCGGAATATTCCTAGCCATTGGCGCTACTTATGTCTACGCAGCCTGGAATGACGCTAAAACTAATGATTCAGGCCAGCTTAGCCAAAGTAATTGGAATACTTTTGTTAATGAAATTCACAATAAATGCGGCAGCAACTGCGATACCGAGGCTACCGGAGCTACAGCTTCTAGTGATACCTTAACCGAAGCTAACTGGAATAATCTAGTTGATTTGGCTAGTAATACCCTGACCGATTGTACTGATAACAATGGCGGAAAATGCTTTATTAACCAAACTAGCAAGAGCGCCTTAGATACTGACTTAGCCGCCGGCAATATTAAAAGCGGAGTTACCATATTTGGCCTGGCAGGGATTTATACAGGGATTAAAACTCTTCCTGATACCGGTCAGACTTCAAGCTATACCGCAACTTATGGCGAAGATAATGATTATACCTCTGCCAACAGTCCTTCCACCTGCAATCCTTCTTTCACAGACAATGGCAACGGTACTATAACTGATAACTGCACGGGTTTGATGTGGAAGAAATGCACGGAGCCGGATACTTCAACAACCAACTGCGCCGGATACGTCAATAATGTTAACTGGGAAAATGCTCTAAGCCAATGCCAAAATTTGATTTTTGGTGGTTATAATAATTGGAGATTGCCAAATGTAAAAGAGCTAATGAGCATCGTGAATTATCAGAATTCTCTGCCAGCCATCAATACCACTTATTTCCCTAATACCAACCCCGGCAGCAACACTTATTATTGGTCTTCTACTACCGTTGTTCACAATACCACCAGCGCCTGGGGCGTGAGTTTCGGCTACGGCCTCGTGGACTACACCGGCAAAATCTACAACCTCTATGTTCGTTGTGTGCGCGGGTGATAAATTTTTATTCTTTTCGCTCTGGCAGGGCCTTCTCTAAAAGGATTGGTTCAATCATGGTCTCCCGTTAACCCCGCCAGCGGCGGGGTTGGGGGACTACGGCTCTGCTAAAGGGGATTGTGAGCGAGCCGTGATTGACAAAATTTTTTTTATTATGCTATTGTGTACTTGAAAGTTAAAAATTATGAAAGAACAACCAAACCAAATGCCCGCGCCATTGGAAGTTGGCAAAAAATATAAAATAAAGGATATTCCTAATTATTCCGAGGCTTTATTTGAAATACCCGGGAGGGAGGGCGCGTTTATTATATCTGACGGTAAAGTAGATAGGGCTAAGATTGATCCCGAAGGAGGTTTAAAGGTAATTCCTTCAGCGTCTGAAAAAATAGACCCCGAGACAGAAGTTCGGTTTTTTGGTTTTTTTAAAGACATGGGAGAACTTGACAAATTAGTAGTGTTTCCGCGAGAAGATAGAGAAAAAAAGCAAAGGCCAACTTTAATTGATGTTGAGAAAAAATATGGAGGGGGATTAGGTGAAGATGGACTGAAGAAAGCAAGACAGGATTTAGAAGAAGACGAAAAAAAATTTAGTAGATGGATAGAGAAATCTATGTTGTTGGTAGTTGAAGGAACTATCGGTAATAGTCTTAAGGTAGTGTATCGAGAAAATAGTCCGGATTCTAGAATTCCTAATATAAATAAAATTCCGGACGGCCAGGAAGAGAAAATTCATTATCATGTTAAGTGGTATCAATTAGAGGAGGCAAAATAGGATAAATAAACCCAGTTATTTGATAGAATTTTTTATTATGTTATTCTGTATTTAGTAGTTTAAAAACAATAAAACCTATTCAGGTCCTCTGCTTTTTTGCAGGGGGTTGGGCCTGAATTATCCGTCAATTGGCGGAAGGGTGGTTTTTGCGAGAGTGAAGACCCGGTTGCCTCCGTAATCATGGGCTAACTGATGTCGCCCTGAGCTTGTCGAGAGGGGTCAGAGTCAGTAAAAGTGCCCGCCTAAGTTTTGTTCGCAAAAGTTTGGCGGGAAAAGGGGTGGTACCGCGTAAAGCAAAAGCTTTTCGTCCCTTGAGCATGATTTAGTTATGCTTAAGAGATGGGAAGCTTTTTTCTTTTCACGGACTAATACAGACTGATGCGGACTAATGCGGAAAGGAATTGTTCATTCATTGTATATTTAATTGTTCATTCTTAACATGGAGGCCTATCATGGCTGAAGAATTAATTTGTTCTAAACCTGGTTGCGGCGGTAGAGTCATTGACGGCGTTTGTTTGGTATGCGGGCAAAAGAAAGAGACAAGTACAGGAAGAGATAAACCGCGTAATTCCGTTGGTTTCGGATTTACCACTCCTGTAGGTGGTACAAGCGGGGAGTCTGGTTCTTCACCATCAGGTGGTTTTTGTAATGGGTAATTAGGAGAAGGATTTATGGCTAAGAAATGCAGTGTTCATGGTGAAAGAATTCAAACGTTCTATTTGCCCGGCGGCAAAACCGTAAAGCGTTGTCCGAAATGCGACAAAAGCGCTAGAAAGAGCCAGTTCCAAAAACGGAACGGCAGGCAGTAATGGTTTTAGGTGGAGACGAGATGCCGTCTTGTCTCCACCTTTTTCTTGCTTAAAACCAATAATTAAATTACAATAATAGTATATTCCTACGAATTACGAATTATTTACGAATATACGAATACTATATAATTTGATAATTATGCTTAATAAACCTATAGTCTTTTCCGGGGTCCAACCCAGCGGCAATCTGCATCTTGGCAATTATCTGGGCGCGATTGCCCAGTGGGTGGTAATGCAGGAGAAAAATCAATGCATTTTTTGCGTGGTTGATTATCACGCCATTACGGTTAAGCAGGACCCAGAAGCGCTAAAGAAAAAAATTATAGAAGTGGCTAAAATTTATTTAGCGTCCGGCATTGACCCGAAAAAATCAATTATTTTCCAGCAGTCTGATATTAGCGCGCACACGGAATTAACTTGGATCTTAAATTGCGTAGCCCGGATTTCCGATTTAAATAAAATGACCCAGTTTAAAGATAAGGCCGGAGAAGGACAGGAAAATGTTGGGATCGGCCTTTTTGATTACCCGGTTTTAATGGCTTCGGATATTTTACTTTATAATACCGATGCCGTGCCGGTTGGAGAAGACCAGGCCCAGCATGTTGAACTTTGTCGGACTTTAGGGCGTAGGTTTAATTCGCAATTCGGTGAAACGTTTAAAATTCCGGAAGTGGTTATTAGAAAAGAAGGAGCGCGGATTATGGGCCTGGACGACCCGAGCAAGAAAATGAGCAAGAGCGCAGAAAGCGAATATAATTTTATTGGCTTAACGGATAATCCGGAAGCGGCGGCTAAAAAAATTATGAAGGCCGTAACTGATTCCGGTTCGGAAATTAAATATGACCCAAAAAGCAAGCCGGCAATTTCTAATCTGTTGACTATTTATTCTTTACTCTCTGATGAGCCAATAAAAAAACTGGAAGCTAAATACCGGGGCAAGGGATACGGCGACTTTAAAAAAGATTTGGCCGAAGTGGTAAAGAAGTTCTTGGCAGATTTCCAGGAAAGGTATAAAATAATTAGTGATAAAGAAGCGAAAAAAATCATGGAAGACGGGGCAAAGAAAGTTAAGCCGATTGCGGATGAAACTTTAAGAAGAGTAAAAGAGAGAATGGGGATTAATTAGCGGGATCCCTGGGATCATAATGATTCTTGGGATTTTTGGGAATTTATTTTAAAATTTTTACAACAAAAAATACGCGATCAACTCGCGTATTTTTTTATTTGATGATCAAAATTTCAAAGCTAGCAGGCGCCAATTTCCCACCTAGATTTTATAAAAATTTAAGTAGGTCGACACATTCGTTTTTTTCACCGAATATCTCCCTAGAAAGGAGGTGATCCATCCACAGCTTCCGCTACGGATGCCTTGTTACGACTTAGTCCTTGTTACCAGCCTTACCTTAGCCCCCCGCCAAAATTTTCGAAGTTCGAAAATTTAGGCGGGGGTCTTCGGGTATTGCCGACTCCCTTGACTTGACGGGCGGTGAGTACAAGACCCGAGAACGTATTCACCGTGGCATAGCTGATCCACGATTACTAGCGATTCCGGCTTCATGAGGTCGAGTTGCAGACCTCAATCCGAACTGAGAGAACTTTTAAGGGATTTGCTCCACCTTACGGTTTGGCTTCCCTTTGTAATTCCCATTGTAGCACGTGTGTTGCCCAAGGTGTAAGAACCATGCTGATTTGACGTCATCCCACCTTCCTCCCACTTAAAGCGGGCAGTCTCCTGAGACATATAAAACACAGGATAAGGGTTGCGCTCGTTTTCCGACTTAACGGTACATCTCACGACACGAGCTGACGACAACCATGCAGCATCTGTCAGGCACCCTCGAAGGCTTTTCTGTTTCCAGAAAATGCAGCCTGATGTCAAACCTTGGTGAGGTTCCTCGCTTATCGTCGAATTAAACCACATGCTCCACCGCTTGTGCGGGTCCCCGTCTATTCCTTTGAGTTTTAAGCTTGCGCTCGTACTCCCCAGGCGGGATGCTTAACGGGTTACCTTAAATTAACAGCACTGAAAGGGTCGATACTTTCAAGGCTTAGCATCCATCGTTTACGGCGTGGACTACTGGGGTATCTAATCCCATTCGCTACCCACGCTTTCGTCCCTTAGCGTCAGAACCGTCTTAGCAAACTGCTTTCGCATTTGGCGTTCTTGCTGATATTAACGGATTTAACCCCTACACCAGCAATTCCGTTTGCCTCTTCCGGTCTCTAGCCCGCTCATCTCTTTCGCAGGCCATCGGTTGAGCCGATGGATTTAACGAAAGATGCGACGGGCCGCCTACGGACCCTTTACGCCCAATAAATCCGGATAACGCTCGGGGCCCTCGTATTACCGCTGCTGCTGGCACGAGGTTAGCAGCCCCTTATTCAACTGGTACCGTCATTGATTCGTCCCAGTTAAAAGCACTTTACACCCCGAAGGGCTTCTTCATGCACGCGGCGTCGCTCCTTCAGCCTTTCGGCCATTGAGGAAGATTCTTGACTGCAGCCTCCCGTAGGAGTCTGGGCAGTGTCTCAGTCCCAGTGAGACGGGTCATGCTCTCACACCCGCTACCCGTCGTCGCCTTGGTGGGCCATTACCCCACCAACAAGCTGATAGGCCATAGGTTCCTCTCGAGGCACCGGAGTTTTAAGTGAGAATGGCTTTTGCCCCCTCACTATCATCGAGTATTATTCCCGCTTTCGCAGGGTTATCCTCGTCCTCGAGGTAGATTACCAATGTGTTACTCTCCCGTTTGCCATGCCGCTGCTCCACAGCGGCACGCGGACTTATACGGACTTATACGGACTTATACGGAAAAAAATTTCCGCATTAGTCCGCATTAGTCCGCTCGGGTCCGCGCGCCAATGCGAAGCATTGGCATTCGACTTGCATGCCTTAGACACGCCGCCAGCGTTCATCCTGAGCCAGGATCAAACTCTCTTAAAGTTTTTTACTTGGTTTACTATCCAAGGAAAGTTTTCAGTACTCCAGTTTTAACCTGCCCTTGCGGGCAGGCCAGGATCTCCGCCAAAGGCGGATCAGCCTCTGGCTGAAAACTCTCTTAAAGTTTTTTACTTGGTTTACTATCCAAGAGAAAGTTTTTAAACAGGTTTTCTTCCCTGTTGAAGCTTTTAACTTCTATTTGAGACCCGGGTTGCCCCGGGTAAATTTCGTTATCCTTGCCCCGTCGTCCGAGGACGACAGGATTAAATCGGCGCCTGCTAGCGCCAAAAATTTTTTTGTTCACCAAAATTTAATAAATTGTTAAAGGGCATTCCTTCTCCCCGGAATTATTACCGGGCAAGCAGCAAAAAAACAGGAATATTAAATTTAAATTAATATTACTGTTTCCTTGCCTCCTGCCTGCTATTCTTTTGTATTTTTCGTATCTTTAATAGTAAACTATTATTTATTTAATGTCAAGGGCCTTTATAAACATAATATCAACAGCTTTTTTATTTAGCAAAAAACCTTGAGTTTTTTTATTTTTATTTAGTAAATTTTAATTTTTAGTGTAAACTTGCCAAGAGGTTTGCCCCGCCAAGAAAACCGCCCCTTATTTTATTAAGTTATAATTATATTTTTGAGTTAATTTCGCATTAATGTTCATTTCTGCGGGGTTTACTTTTTTTATTATTCTTGCTACAATAGAAGCATAATTTCACTCTGCAGTCGAGTGGTTTTTATTGTTTTGTTATATGGCGGATAGGGTAAAAAAAATTAAGTTAAAAGTAAAGGTTCAAAAAACTCCCAAAGCCAAAGCCGAAAGGGAAATCGGCCGCGCTCAAGAAAAAATTGAGTCAAGAGAAAAATCGGAAAAGCCGGTAAAAAGGGAAATCGGAAAACCCCGTCTTTTCCAAGATGAAAAGATTGAACGGGATAAAAAATTAATGATGTGGGCGGGAGTAAGTTTTTTTATGGTTTTAATTTTTGCCGGTTGGGTTCTGAATATGAGAAGCGTTTTTAGGGGGGCGAAGGAAGCGAGAAACAATTACCGGCAATTTGAATGGGATAAGCTTACCGGCGACTTTGGCCAGACGATAGAGCAGATAAAAAAGGGGCTTGAAGAATTAAAACAAGTAAGCGTTATAGATAATATTTCCACTTCTACTGAAAATAATTTAGATGAGAGCAATTTATTGCCGAATAAAAATGCCGATTTTTCTTCGCCCGAGGCGGAAATAAAAGAGGAAAATCTTGAGGAATTAAAAAACAGGTTAAAAGAATTAGAGGAGGAGATAGAAAATAATAAATAATGATTTGAATATGGCGGTTAAGCACAAAAGCGCAAAAGCAAAAAAACCCCACGACGCCAAGCTTGCCTCGCCGGCAGGCGGAGCTTTGCGGGGCAAGCAAAAAAGCAAATTGCCTAAGCGGAAAGAGAAGGTAAAATCCGAAAGGTTGGTTAAGGCGGCGAAAAAAGTTGATAAGGAAAAAATTGTGAAGAAAGCCGGGGAAGAAGAAACTAAGAAATCTGTTTCCAAATTGCCGGAGAAAGAAGGTGAAACAGACAAAGAACAGCCGGGCAAAGAAGTTGTTGAGGCGGCGGGGAAAGAAGGCGATAAAACCATAAAATCGCAAGTGGTAGACAGCCGCAGAAGAACAGAGTATGGTTTGGTGGAGCCACAGGCAATTGTGGAAGAGATGAGCGTTTCTTACCTGGATTACGCCATGAGCGTAATTGTAAGCCGGGCTCTGCCTGATGTCCGGGACGGCTTAAAGCCGGTGCACAGGAGAATTTTATACGCCATGTGGAGCATCGGCCTTCGGGCCGGGGCTAAATTTAGAAAGTCGGCAACCGTTGTCGGTGAAGTTCTTGGCAAATATCATCCCCATGGCGATTCGGCCGTTTATGATTCAATGGTCCGCATGGCCCAGGATTTTTCCATGCGTTATCCTTTGGTGCGCGGACAGGGAAATTTCGGGTCCATGGACGGAGACAACGCGGCCGCTATGCGTTATACGGAAGCCAAGTTGGCGTCCATCACCGAGGAATTGCTTTTTGATATTGACAAAAATACCGTGGACTTTACTCCGAATTTTGACGGTTCGCAGAAAGAACCGAGAGTGGTTCCGGCCAAACTCCCCAACCTTCTTCTTAACGGCACAATGGGCATCGCCGTAGGCATGGCGACCAATATTCCTCCCCACAATTTATCGGAATTAACCAGCGCCATAATTTATTTAATAGACAAGCCGGCCGCAACCGTTGAAGATTTAATGGAATTCGTCAAAGGCCCGGATTTCCCAACTGGCGGATTTATTTATAATAATAAAGATATCCTTCAGGCTTATGCTACCGGCAAGGGTGGGGTCGTTATGCGCGGTCGGGCCAACATTGAAGAAACCAAGGGGGGAAATTTTCATATTATTATTACCGAGATCCCTTATCAGGTTAACAAGGCCACTTTGGTAGAAAAAATTGCCGACTTGGTGAAAGACAAAAAAATAGAAGGCATAAAAGATTTGCGGGACGAATCGGATAAAGAAGGGGTGCGCATAGTAGTGGAATTAAAAAAAGAAACCTATCCGAAGAAAATTTTGAACAGCCTGTATAAGCATACCCAATTGCAGGAAACTTTTCATATTAATATGCTGGCTTTAGTGGACGGGATTCAGCCGAAAGTTCTTACCTTGAAAATGATTTTGGAGGAATATATCAAGCACCGCGAGGAAGTAGTAAGGCGCCGGACCCAATTTGATTTGGACAAAGCCAAGGCGCGAGCCCATATTTTAGAGGGTTTGATGATTGCTTTGAAGAACATTGACGCAGTCATCAAGACGATTAAAGCGTCGCGGGACAAGGAAGTGGCTAAGGTGAATTTGATGAAAAAATTCAAGCTTAGCGATTTGCAGGCAACGGCTATTTTGGAAATGAGATTACAGAATTTGGCTAATTTAGAGAGGTTAAAAATAGAAGAGGAATTAAAGGAGAAAAAGAAGATTATAAAAGATTTGGAAGAAATTTTAAAATCCCAAGCAAAGATAAGGGGAATCATAAAAAACGAAATTAAAGATTTGGCGGATAAATTCGGCGATAAGCGCAGGACAGAGGTTATCGCCCACGGCGTAAAAGATTTCAGCGTTGAAGATTTGGTGCCGAACGAAGAAACCATGATTGTAATGACGCGGGACGGTTATATTAAGCGTTTAGCCCCGGATACTTTTAAAGTACAAGCGCGCGGCGGCAAGGGCGTAATCGGTCTGTCCACCAAGGAAGAAGATACGGTTGAATTTATGTTTACTACTTTTACCCATACTGATATTTTATTTTTTACTACCCGCGGCCGGGTATTTCAATTAAAAGCTTACGAGGTGCCGCAGGCCTCTCGGACCGCCAAAGGCACGCCGATTGTTAATTTCTTGCAGCTTTTGGGCGGGGAGAAAATAACTTCGGTTTTGCCTTTAGACAAAATTTCCAACAGCAAGTTTTTATTTTTTGCGACAGAAAAGGGGTTGGTGAAAAAAGTCAAGCTGGAAGCCTTTGCCAATGTCCGCCGGTCAGGCCTTATTGCCATTAAAATAAAAGGCGAAGATAAATTAATTTGGGCCAAGCCGACCGGCGGCAATGACCATATTCAGTTGATTACGGCCGGAGGCCAATCTGTGCGCTTCAAGGAATCTGATGTCCGCGATATGGGACGCAATGCTGCCGGGGTGCGGGGAATTCGGCTGAAAAAAGACGATATTATGATTGGCATGGGAGTTATCAAAGGCGATAAAGAAAAAATGAAAAAATATCAGGTTATGATTATTATGGAGCAGGGCTTTGGCAAGCGGACCGCTCTGGGTTTTTATAAGTTGCAGGGCCGGGGCGGATCCGGAATCAAAACTGCTAAAGTAACAAGTAAAACCGGAAAACTGGTGAATGCCTTTATTGTTAATATAGAGGCAATGGCGGAAAAAGATTTAATCGTGATTTCAGAAAAGGGCCAGGTGATAAGACTGCCTTTCAAGTCAGTTAACCAATTGGGCCGGGATACGCAGGGCGTAAGATTGATGCGCTTTAAAGAAGCGAGCGATAAAGTCGCCTGCGTGACCTGGGTGTAGAACGGTGAGATTCTTGGGGCTCTTGGGATTTTTAAGATTTTTAGGACAATTAAGATAACAAACAAGGAGGATTGGAATGAAAACGGTAACAGTTGCATTGTCTGTGGCCATTTTTATGGCCTTGGGAGTTTGCCTTGCTTTTGGTGATATAAATATCGTTGTCAGAGCCGATCTTTCAAAAATTAAGATTTCCGAAGGCTGGAAACCTTCTAAAGAAATCGAATTCAAGGACGGAAAAGCGGTCTGGGAAGAATACGGCGATTTTTATTTTGCTTTTTATAGCGAAAAGGCTTTAAGGGTTCTAGTTGAATCTGATTCAATTTACGTTGTTCTCGCTCCCCGCAGAAAAGAAATAAAACCAGCTTTTGGCAATTTATATTTTGTCACCAGAAATATTTTGTGGGGCGTGGGCGAAGAATACGGTTTAAATTCAGAAATTTATTATGTCTGGCCGGTTGAATTTGAGCGGCAAAATATGAATCTAAAAGATGAGAAGGGAATGTTATATCACGAAGGTTTGGCGCCTTTCGGGGACTACGCCATAGATGAAATAAAAAATTATGGCCGAAAAATTACCAAAGATTCTTTTAAGATTTTCGCAAGCGGAAATTGATTTTTCAAAAGGACTGTTATAAAGCAGTCCTTTTTTATCTAATATTAAATAAAAAAGTGAATAATCAGTTAAAATCCTTGACAAATATTTTAAAGTATGCTATAATTATTTGATAATGGTTATTAATAATATTAATTGATCTTTACATTATATATAAAGTTATTTATCGTTTTCGTCGTTTTCGTTTCTCACATTTTTAAGGAGGATGCTATGAAAGCATTCAAAGCTCTGTTCGTCGTCATCGCTATTCTCACCGTTCTCGTCGCCAGCGTCCAGGCTGAAGAGGAAACCCTGAATGTCAAGATTGACGGCCTTAATAGGGTCGAAAATTATCTCGTCAAGTCGGCGCTCACGAGACATCATCTCCCGCTCACCACGCCTATATCCATAAACAAGGAAGTTTTCATAGCTGACTGGAACGGGAAGGAAAAGGAGTTTGATCGTATTACGGTGGGCATCGAAACGACGGACGGCAAGTTTACTGCCACTCTGGATACCAGGCAATATCCGCAGCTTTCGGAAGAGTACCATTACGGTCTTCTGGAATTAGCTCTTTCCCATGCTTGCCAGGGCCCGGAAAAAGCGCGCCGCGATGCCGAGTTGAACAAGATGTTCAACGAAATTCGAAAAGAAGTAGTGGGGAAAGCAGAACGCCGCAACTATCGTGTGAATTTTCCGGACAAAAGACAGGGAGAAACAGTTCATTTTCGGATTAACAATACTCCCTGCGAAGTTGATCTTTCAGGAGACTCCCTGAAATATTCAATGGTTTTTACCGACAATGTCATGCGCCCGGTCCGCGATCTCGAGAAAATACTCCAGATCGTCCCGAACATTTGAAAAAATAAACACATACAATAACCCCGGATAATTCTTGAGAAAGAATATCCGGGGTCTTTTTTTATTGCCGAATTTTTTAGGATATCGTAAATCCATGCTTGGTCTCCGTAGCCACTTCGGCGAAGGGGGCAGGGGTTTGCGATATCCTTTTTTCACCCTTGCCGAAGCCAGATAATATTGATAAGATGAAACTATCGCATAACGTGGAACGTATAATGCGTATCGCATACTATTTGGCAATTTTGGTCGATATTTTACATTATTTTGCTTTATAAATTTTAAAACTTTAAACTTTTTACTTAAGATGCCGAACCAGTTAATGACATTTTTATTAATTCTTTTGATTCTCGGGGTAATTGCCATTATCTTTCTTTTATTGCGGAAAAAAACAGAAAACGGAGATGGAGAGAAACTGATTACGATGATGGAAAAACTGTCCCAGCTAGCGGAGCAAAACAAAGAATTGCGCCAAGCTATGGACGGCAAGCTGTCGGAAACCCATCGGGCGACGCAGGAGCAATTCGGCCAAGCCACTAAAATTATTCAGGGCATAACCGGGCAGTCGGCCAAACTGATTAGCGATGTGACCGAGAGATTGACCAAATTGGATGAGACCAATAAGCAAGTAGTAAATTTTTCGGCCCAGCTTCAGAATCTGCAGGATATTTTAAAAAATCCGAAACAGCGCGGAGTTTTGGGTGAATATTTTTTGGAAGAAACTTTGAGAAATGTTTTACCCCCGAATTCTTATCAGATGCAATATCCTTTCAAAGACGGGAGCATTGTTGACGCCGTCGTGTTTGTGAAAGACAAAATTATTCCGGTTGATTCCAAATTTTCTTTGGAAAATTATGAAAAAATATTAAATTGCTCTGATGCGGGCACAAAAGAAAAACTGGAAAAGCAATTCAAACAAGATTTGAAAAATAGAATTGATGAAACTTCTAAATATGTAAAGCCGGCGGAAAAAACTATGGATTTTGCTTTTATGTTTATTCCCAGCGAAGCGATTTATTATGATCTGCTTATAAATAAAGTCGGCGCTGTTCAGGTAAATACCAGAGATTTGATAGAATACGCTTTTCGCGACAAACACGTGATTATTGTTTCTCCAACTTCATTTTTAGCTTATCTGCAAACTGTTCTTCAGGGCTTGCGGGCTTTGCAGATTGAAGAAAGCGCCAAGGCGATCAAAATTAACGTGGAAAAATTGGGCCGTCACCTTTTAAGCTATGATGACTTTATGAAAAAATTGGGCATTAGCATGTCCACCACTGTTAATCATTATAATAATGCCTACAAAGAATTTAAAAAAATGGATAAAGACGTGATAAAAATTACCGAGGGCGAATCAAAAATTGAGCCGATGGCGCTAGATAAACCCAAAATGGAATAAGGATATGGGAATTGATTACGCAAAAAAACAAGCGGAACTCGAGGAGGCAATTGTGGAGACAATTGCTTTTTTTGACTTGTTCTCTTACCCGCTAACCGGATTTGAGGTTTGGAAATATACGGGTGTAAAGTGCGAGTTGAGTGAAGTTTTAGAAGTTTTAGTAGAGCGAAGGGGTTCAACCCCCAAATTGGGGGTTGAACCCCTTTTGGGCATAGGAGAAAAGAATCGTT
Organism: Patescibacteria group bacterium; assembly: GCA_028711655.1. Taxonomy (NCBI): domain Bacteria; species Patescibacteria group bacterium. Next base: position 26,454 of record JAQTRU010000001.1, on the reverse strand, counting down.
TTTATTTTTTAGCCGGCCGAGAAGAAATTATAAGGCAAAGGATGGCAAGATATAATTATACGGATAAGAAATTCAAGCGGGCGGTTTGGCTGGCTAAAATTTTCAAATTTATTCCTTGGATAAAAATGATCGCGGTTGGAAATATAATCGGGGCGCATAATCTAAAAAAGGAAAGCGATATTGATTTATTTATTATCACGGAAGATGGGAGGGTTTGGCTAACGAGATTTTTTTGCGTTTTAATTATAAAAATATTGGGCCTGCGGCCGAAACCGAAAAACATGAAAGATAAAATTTGCTTAAGTTTTTTTATAAGCGAAGAAGCCATGAATCTGGAAAAATTAATGCTGGGGGGCGGGCGAGATATTTATTTTATCTATTGGCTGGCCGGATTAGCGCCGGTTTATAATAGAGATAATATTTATAATAAATTTATTAAAGCCAATGGCTGGCTAAAAAATTATTTGTCTAATTGGGAAGCCGGGGGAATTAATTATAGGCGGGATGCCGGCAAAAGTTTTTCTCGATTTTACCGCAACGTGGCTGATATGCTTTTGGGCGGGCTGGAAAGAAGAATTAAAGAGATCCAACTGGAAATAATGCCGAGACAAATAAAAGATATTATGAATATAGACAGCCGGGTAGTGGTTGATGGCAGAATAATAAAACTTCATGTTAATGACAGAAGAGAGGAATACAAAGAAAAACTAAAAGCGAAAAGTGAAAAACTAAAAACTGCTTTATGACAATACTGGAAAAAATAATTAAATATGGTTTGTATTTATTAATTTTCTTACTGCCTTGGCAGACGAGGTGGATTATCAGGGCCGGAGAGACGGAATATGCGACGTATAGTTTGTATGGGGTAGATATAATTTTGCTGGCGCTCCTATTATTATTCGTAATTTTCAATTTTCAATTTTCAATTTTCAAACAATTTTCAATTTCTAAATTTTCAAAAATTTGGTGGGTGATAGCGGTTTTGGATTTATTTATTTTTATTTCTATATTTTCTGCTTCTGACAAATGGCTGGCCTTGTATAAATACGGTTGGTTTTTATTGGGGGTGGGATTGTTTTGGCTCGTGACGAGCGCGAATTATAACAGAATGAAATTGTTGTGGAGCTTGTTGGCGGGAATTTTTTTTCAAGCCGGTTTGGGGATTTACCAATTTTTATCCCAATCAAGTTTTGCCTCTAAGTGGTTGGGAATGGCGATGCATAATCCGGCTGAACTCGGGGTTTCGGTTGTGGAAACAATTGGCGCTGATGGGATTGGCGAAAGGTGGCTTCGGGCTTATGGGGGATTGGATCATCCGAATGTTTTGGGAGGGATTTTAGTTGCGGGCGTATTGATAGTAATTTGTTTTTTAGTTAATAAATTTTCAATTTTTCCGCCAGAGGCGGACCAGCCGCTGGCTGGCAATTTTCAATTTTCAAACAATTTTAAATTTCTAAATTTTCAAACAAGGTTTAAGTTATTTTATTATTTTATTATTTTATTATTTTTATTAGCGCTGTTTTTCACTTTTTCCCGCGGAGCTTGGGCCGGAGTTATAGTCGGAATTTTATTGATGCTGGTTATATTTTTAATAAAGAAAGATTATTTAAAGCAGAGGGAACTGTTGAAAATAATTTTGGCGGCCGGGATTTTAGTTTTTATTTTATTTAATTTTTACAATAATTTAGTTTTAACGCGGTTATCTAAAGATACGAGACTGGAAGTTAAATCTAATACGGAAAGAAAGGAGTCTTTAGTTGATGCTAAAGAGTTAATAAAAAATAATTGGTTATTTGGCGCCGGGATGGGAAATTACACCTTGGCTTTAAAGGAAATGAAACCGGGTCAGGAGAGCTGGAATTATCAGCCGGTCCATAATGTATTTTTATTGGTTTGGGCGGAAGTGGGGGTGGTAGGATTATTGGGATTTTTGGGACTCTTAGGATTTTTGGGATGGAATTTAATAAAAAATAAAAAATATTTTGGTTTGTCTATTCTCGCTAGCTTAGTTATAATAATGATGGTTGACCATTGGTATTGGAGTTTGCATTTTGGAGTCTTGTTTTCTTGGTTTGTTGTTGGTATGGTGGTGAGAGATGGTTTAGAAGATTTCTAAATGCTAGTTGTATAGCTCCCACAAATCTCCAAATCCAATACAAATTTACAAATACGGAGGGATAATATTTGTACATTTGTCAAATTGTTTGTAGATTTGTGGGTAAGAAATATTATGTTTAAACAAAAAAAATTAAAAAACGGGCTGAAACTTATTACCGTGCCGATGACCGGGACAAAGACCATAACGATTTTAGTGATGCTTAAAACCGGCTCGAAATATGAGAATAAAAAAAATAACGGCATTTCTCATTTTTTGGAGCATATGTTTTTTAAAGGCACAAAGAAGAGGCCGACAGCTTTGGCGATCGCGGGAGGACTGGACAGCATAGGCGCGGAATTTAACGCCTTTACTTCCAAAGAATATACGGGTTATTTCGTGAAAGTAGATAGTTCAAAAATAGAATTGGCGGTTGATATTGTAAGCGACATGCTTCTTAACTCCAAATTTGACGCAAAAGAGATAGGGAGGGAGAAAGGCGTAATTGTGGAAGAAATAAATATGAGAACCGACAACCCCTTGATTCATATTGAAGATGTTTTTGAAGAATGCCTCTACGGAGATGCGCCGGCCGGCTGGTATGTAAGCGGCCGCAAAGAAAATGTTTTGAATTTTTCCCGAAAAGATTTTATCAATTATTTTAATTCCCAATACGGCACGGAGAGCGCGATTGTTTGTTTGGCTGGGAATATAAAAAATAATTCGGAAAAAGCGGTTAGCCGGTATTTCTCCGGATTAAGAAAAAATGACTTTCAGGATAAAGTTAAAGTAATAGAAAATCAGATAAAACCGCAGATTAAAATCCACTACAAAAAAACAAACCAGGCGACTATTTCCCTGGGAGTGAGGGCGCTACCGTTCGGCCATAAAAAAGAATTTATTTTGAAAGTAATGTCTACGATTCTCGGCGGCTCCATGAGCTCTCGCTTATTTACGGAATTAAGAGAGAAAAAGGGTTTGGCTTATTATGTAAGGACTCAATCCGAATTTTATACCGATAGCGGTTATCTGACTACGCAGGCCGGCGTTCCGGTTGACAAAATTGAAGAGGCCATAAAAATAATTTTATCCGAATATAAAAAGCTAACGAAGATTTTGGTGGGCGGCCAAGAATTAAAAAGAACCAAAGATTTGATTCGCGGCCGTTCGGTGATAAGACTGGAAGCGTCTGATGATATGGCCAGCTGGTATATGGAGCATTTAATTTTAGGCGGAAAAACTTTATCTCCTGAAGATTTTTTCAGAAAAATAGATTTGGTGAAAGCAGGCGACATGAAAAAATTGGCCGGTGAAATTTTTACAAATAATAAATTGAATTTAGCAATAATCGGACCATTTAAAGACAAAAAAAAGTTTGAGAAGATTTTGAAGTTTTAACATACACGAACGGGACGAAATTGAACGAATTAGATTGACATTAACTGATTGATATTAACGCTATTTAGTTATATTATTTTTAAAGTTGTTTTTTCGCACATTTCACATCACATTTTACAAGGAGAGAGCTATGAAAGTTTTAGTCTGCAACATCGGGTCTACGTCGTTCAAGTTTCAGCTTCTTGACATGGGTAACGGGGAAAAAGTCCTTGCCCGGGGCGGCATTGAGCGGGTTGGTTATCGCGACTCCACGATAAAATTCTACAGGGGCGATAGAAAAGTGCCGGCAATTGAGAGATCGGAATATGTTCCGACTCAATGTGAGGCTGTCCAAAATTGCCTTGATTTCTTAGAAGGCGCAGTCTCGGGTCTTTCCGAGATTGAGGCTGTTGGGTTCAAGACGGTCCAGGCCGGAGAAAAGAACGGGTCAGTGTTTTTGACCGATGATGTTCTTTGCGCCATGGAAGAGTACAGTGATTTGGCGCCGGCGCACAATCCGCCGTACCTTCAAGCGATTCGGATGTTTGCCAAGCTTTTGCCGGATACGCCGCGGGTCGGAGTTTTTGAGCCGGGGTTTCACACCGGGAAGCCGGAGTATGCCAGTGTTTATGGCGTTCCTTATGAATGGTACGAAAAGTACGGGCTTCTCAAATACGGCTATCATGGCGCTTCCTTGCGGTTCGTGACCGGCGAAACCATTCAGATTCTCGGGCTTGATCAGAAATTTCACAAAATCATTGCCTGCCATTTGGGCGGCTCTTCATCAGTTTGCGCATATAAGGACGGGCGTTCCATTGACACTTCCATGGGTCTGACTCCGCAATCCGGTCTTATCCAGGGGGCACGAGTTGGCGATATTGACGCTTTTGCCATTCCATTTATTATGGGAAAAACCGGCCTCTCAATGGAAGAAGTATTTCGCGAACTTGCCACCAACGGTGGCTTGAAAGGGCTTTCTGGAACGTCCGGTGATATGCGGGACATCCTCCACGAGATAGAAAAAGGCGGCCCGTTGGCCGAACGCTGCCGACTTGCCCGCGCTAAGCTCATCTACGACATCAAGTTCTATATGGGCGCCTATATTCTTCTCATGGGCGGCGTGGATGCAATTTGCTTTTCCGGCGGGATAGGGCAGAAAGAGCCGACACTTCGGGCTGAAGTTCTTGGTTCGCTCGGATTCCTCGGCTTTGTCCTTGACGATGTAGCGAATATGAGAGATGAGCAGATTATAAGCGATCCTTGCTCGTCCATCAAAGCCGTTGTCCTCGAAACCAATGAGGAAATAATCGTGGCCAGAGAGACGGTCAGGGTGGTTAGCGGGCAGGAGGGATAAGAATTAAAACAAAGAAGGCGAGATCAGCGAGTCTCGCCTTTATTTTGTTATAAAAAAATAGGGATGAACCACAAGGATTCATCCCGTTTACCTCTTTTAACCAACAACTCTTTTGTCCCTCTCTCGTTTTTACCCCACCAATTTTTGACCCTAGGCGAAGGGTTGCGATTCAGGTAGAGAGAACCTCGCGAGACCTAAGTCGCCTGGCATCGGGCACATTTAGGACGAGTTGTTGGTGGCAAAGGAGCGTTTCATGGCGAAAACTCCTTTTTGATGTTTTTCCACCTGCGCCGAGGAAACTTTTTCCGAAAAATGTTTTTCGGTCAGTCTTGGCGCGCTTTTCCCTTTGGCAAGGGATTATTTTTATAATAGAAAATAAGCGATGATTAGTCAGGTTTTTGATTTGCCGATTTATTGATTATTAGCTATGATAATAATATGGAAAATTTGATGGAAAATTTGAATAAAGAACAATTACAGGCTGTCCAACATAAAGACGGCCCTTTGTTGATTGTGGCCGGAGCTGGCACTGGCAAAACCACGGTTATTACACAAAGAATCGCCTATATGATAGAGCAGGGGTGGGCTAAATCAGACGAAATTTTAGCTTTAACTTTTACGGAAAAAGCGGCCGGGGAAATGGAGGAACGAGTCGATCGGTTGTTGCCGATTGGCTATTTGGATTTATGGATTTCCACTTTTCACGGCTTTGGGGAAAGAATTTTGAAAGAACACGGCCTTGATATCGGGCTACCTAATGATTTTAAATTGCTGAATGAGTTTGAACAATATGCTCTAATAAAAAATAATTTGGATAAACTTGATCTGGATTATTATCGGCCGATGGGCAATCCGACGAAATTTATCCGCGCCTTGATAAAGCATTTTTCCCGGACCAAAGACGAGGATATAAATCCGGCCCAGTATCTTGAATACGCTAATGAGTTGAAGGAAAATTTAGACAATATGTTGAGCGGAGCCCCTAATATGTCATTGCGAGGAGCGAGTGGAGCGAAGCGCAACGAGCGACGCGGCAATCTCCGGTCAAGCGCGTCTAACCAGAGATTGCTTCGTCCCGAGACTTCGGGACTCGCAATGACAGAAAGAGGTGAGTTTAATAAAGAAATAGCAAGTCAGGAAGTGGCAAGGATAAACGAAGTGGCGAACGCTTATCATGTTTACCAGCAACTGCTTTTAGACAGCAGCTCTTTGGATTTCGGAGATTTAATAAACTACTGCTTGAAATTATTCCGCGCCCGGCCGGCGATTTTAAAAAAATATCGGGATAAATTTAAATATATACTGCTGGACGAATTTCAGGATACTAACTGGGCGCAGTATGAGCTGATAAAAATGCTGGCCGCCCCGAAAAATAACTTAGTGGTCGTTGGCGATGATGACCAGTCAATTTATAAATTTCGCGGGGCTTCGGTATCTAATATTTTGCAGTTTCAAAAAGATTATTCGCGGGCCGGGCAGATTTTTTTAATCAATAATTACCGCAATAAGCAGAATATTCTGAATTTGTCTTATAAATTTATCAAGCAAAATGACCCGAATCGGCTGGAGTATCAACTGAACACAAAAACACAAAAACACCCCACTACGCTAAAGCTTCGAGGGGCGAGCAGAAACACAAAAACGGAATTAAGCAAAAAGCTGGTAGCTGATAATAAGGGGGAGGGGGTGATAGAAGTTATAGAAGGCAAAGATTTGAATGAGGAGATAAGAATGGTAATTGAGAAAATCGCGGATTTAAAAATTAAGGATAAAAATTCTACTTGGGACGATTTTGCGATTTTGGTCAGAGCCAATGAAAGCGCGAAAGAAATTTGCTCATTTTTGGCCGCGGCCGAATTGCCCTACCAATTTTTATCTTCCCGCGGCCTTTATGCCAAGCCGGTAATAATGGACATAATCGCTTATTTAAAATTATTGGACGATTACCATGAAAGCGCGGCGGCTTATCGCGTTTTAAACCTGCCGATTTTTAAGTTTACCTATAACGAGTTGGTTAATTTTAATTATTGGGCCAATAAAAAAGCCTGGTCGCTTTATGAAGTTCTGCGCAATGTCTCCGCTTTAAATCTGGGGCCGGAATTGCAGAAGAAAGTGGTCGCGGTTTTATCTTTAATTGATAAGCATGCCGGCCTCGCCAGAGATAAAAACGCCAGTGAAATTATTTTTGTTTTTTTAAATGACAGCGGTTATTTGAAATATCTGATGAGCCAAGATGAGCAAAAAAGCCGGGAGGCGGCTTCCTGTCTTAACCAGTTTATGAAGCGGGTTGAGGAATTTGAAAAGGGCAGTGACGATAGAAGCGTTAAAGCGTTTTTGGCCCAACTGCAGATGGAAATTGACGCCGGGGAAGAAGGGGCGATGCCGGTTGACTGGGAGGCCGGTCCGGAAACCATAAAAGTAATGACGGTTCACGGGGCCAAGGGATTGGAATTTAAGTATGTTTTTATTGCCGGTTTAGTTGATAAGCGTTTTCCCACGATTGAGAGAAGCGAGCAGATTGCCATTCCGGACGCTTTAGTCAAGGAAATTTTACCGGAAGGCGATATCCATTTAGAAGAGGAAAGAAGATTGTTTTACGTAGCCATGACGCGGGCAAAAAACGATTTATATTTTTCTTGGGCGGCTGACTATGGCGGCGCTCGACTCAAAAAACCTTCTCGTTTTTTAGAGGAATGCGGGTTTGTTCAAGAAAACACAAAAACACAAAAATACCCCGCTACGCCAGGGCTTCGAGGGGCAGGCAAAAACACCCTACTGCGCCAGGGCTTCGAGGGGCAGGCAAAAATACAAGATGGCGATATTTTAAAGACAAGAATTTCTGTTCCGGCAAAAGAGGTTGTAAAGTCGGTGGTGCCGTCTTATTTTTCTTATACGCAATTGGCGGCGTTTTCCAATTGTCCTTACCAATACCGTTTTGCCCATATTTTAAGAATTCCGGTCCGGGGAAAACATGTTTTTTCTTTTGGCAAAACCTTGCACATTACTTTGCAGAAATTATTCAGTTTAATCGAGGAAAGAAAGAAGCGGGAGCAGACGGATTTATTTGGTGCTTCGGCAAGTTCAACGCAAGCAGCCAAAAAAAATGTTAAAATCAGTTTGGAAGAAATTTTAAAATTATACGAGCAGAGCTGGATTGACGATTGGTATGAGACCAAGGCGCGGAAAGAGGAATATAAAAAGAAAGGCAAGGAAATTTTAAAGAAGTTTTATGAAAAGCATCAAGATGCATGGCCGAACGTGATTTTTCTGGAAAAAGGATTTAATTCCAAGGTCAGGGTCGGCAACGAGCTCTATACCGTGCGCGGGGTAATGGACAGGATTGATGAGATAAACGGCCACCGCAGCAACGGGGCAGGCAAAATAAAAATTATTGACTATAAAACCGGAACCCCGAAAGACAAATTAAGCCTTGACGAAAAATATCAGCTTTTAATTTATCAGTTGGCCGCCGAGGAGCTTTTTCGGCAAAAAGTAGATTCTTTGGCCTTTTATTATTTGGACAACAATACTGAAGTTGAATTTCTGGGCAGCCAGGATGAGCTGGACAAAACAAAAGAAAAGATCATAAACACCATTGCCGCCATAAAAAAAGGCGAATTTCCGCCAAAGCCTTCCGCGCTTTGCCAGTTTTGCGATTTTAAAGATATTTGCGAATTCAGGAAGTCGTAATCCGAATTAATCCGAATTTTATCCGAATGCTCCGAATTCCTAAATCAAAGCATTCGGGGCATTCGGATAAATTCGTAGATTTGGATTATCTTATGGATATACTTTCCCACGCTTTGTGGACAAACTTAATTTTTAAAGAACTGCCGATGGAGCAAAGGGGCGTGGCGGTTTTATTCGGGTTGTTCCCAGATTTAATCAGTTTTTCTTATATGACCGTTAGAAATTTTTTTAGGAGAACCTTGCATTTTGAAGCGCCAATGCCATCAGGGATTCCGAAGTATGTTTTTAGACTTTATGACATTACCCATAGTTTAGTAATTTGGCTGGCAATATTTTTAATTTTAAAAATTTTAGGTTTAGATCTGGCCGTGGTTATTTTTTATGCCTGGGGGCTCCATATATTTTTAGATATTTTTACCCATACCTCGGAGTTTTTCCCCACCCCGATCCTTTGGCCATTTTCCCGTTTCCATTTTTCCGGCATAAACTGGTCAAATAAATGGTTTATGCTTTTTAACTACGCGGTTTTGCTGTTTATGTATTTAGTGTTTTATTTTTAAGATAACGCTAATAGATGCGAATTTATGCGAATATAGCGAATGACGCAGATTTGTGAATTTTAAAGAAAGTGGTAAGATTAAAGTATAAAAGGCGTGGCAAGATGTAAAAAATAATAAATCTATGATTGGGTTAAAACGAGGAACAGTTAGATTAGTTATTCACAATTTAAAATGGTCGCAAAGCTTTGAGCGCGAGAAAAAGAAGATAAAAAAGATTTTTAGTAGAAAGGCGCTTGATATTCAACATGTTGGGAGTACTTCTGTCCCGGGGATGGTGGCCAAACCAATAATTGACATTGCTCTACTTGTTCCGTCAATCACCAAAGTGGGGCGCTATGAGGAAAACTTAAAAAAGATAGGGTATAATATAAAGAAAGACGATACAAATAAAAAAAGATTATTTTTTACAAAAGGTCCGGAAAAGAAACGGACACACTATCTCCATATAGGGAAAGTTGGCAGTGGTTACATCGAAGATATGATTTTATTTAGAGATTACCTTTGCGAAGACAGGAGGGCAGCAGAAAAGTATTCCGAATTAAAAGAAAAATTAGCTAAAAAATATCAAAACTCAAGAAAAATTTATACAGCGAAGAAAGAAAAGTTAATTAAGGAGATAGTGAAAAAAGCAAAAAAATCTCCGAGGATTAAAAAATAAAATATGGCAGATAAACAAACTAAAAATTTAAATGATAGAATAATAAATCCAGAAGAACTGGGCAATGATAATGCCCTGGATTTGACTTTGCGGCCGAAAAGATTGGGCGAATATGTGGGGCAGGATAAAATAAAGGAAAGCTTGAAAATTACCATGGCCGCGGCGCAAGGCCGGGGAGAGCCGATTGAGCATGTGCTCCTGCATGGCCCGGCCGGATTGGGAAAAACAACGTTGGCGCATGTGATTTCCAATGAGTTGGGCGCCAACATCAGAATTACTTCCGGGCCGGCCATTGAAAAAAGCGGCGATTTGGCTGCCATTTTAACTAATTTGGGCGAAGGCGACATTTTATTTATTGACGAGATTCACCGTTTAAATAAAACCATTGAAGAAATTCTTTATCCGGCCATGGAGGACTACGCTCTGGATATTATTATCGGTAAAGGGCCGTCCGCCAGGACTTTGCGAATTGACTTGCCGCGTTTTACCATAATCGGCGCCACCACTAAAGTAAGTTTATTATCCGCGCCTTTGCGCGACCGTTTCGGGCTTACTTATCGTCTTGATTTTTACGGCCTGGAAGATATTAATAGAATTATCAGCCGGAGCGCCAACATCCTGGGGGTAAAAGTAGAGCCGGAAGCGGTGGAGGTTATTGCCGGGCGTTCTCGCCGCACTCCCCGCATTGCCAACCGGTTATTAAAGAGAGTCCGCGATTATTGCCAGGTCAAAGGAAACGGGGATGTTGAGAATGGAATCTGCGAAGAAGCTTTTAAAATATTGGACGTTGATGATTTGGGCCTGGACTGGATTGACCGGAAAATTATAGAAACGATAGTTGATAAATTTAACGGCGGGCCGGCAGGCCTAAACGCTATTGCCGCGGCCACCGGCGAGGAGATGGCGACTATTGAAGAAATTTATGAGCCGTATCTAATGCAGTTGGGTTTTATTGACCGTTCTCCGCGCGGTCGGATCGTTACTGACATCGGCTATAAGCACTTAAAACGGAATAGAGATGAAAATAATCCCGTAAGTTTACAAATTTAGAGTTATATTAAATTAGCAGATTAGTTGGAAAGTTTATAAAGTCCATAAAGTTATAAAGTATTTGAAAATTAGTAACTTTATAACTTTTAACTTTATAACTTTTAACTTTATAACTTTTAACTCCCGTATGACTTTCCCTTTATACATTTTTTTAATAATTTATCTTATCTTTCTTTTGGGCTGGCTGATATTTAGTTTTATCGCGATTTACCATATGTTTAAATACGGCTTTTTAAATTTTACCACTTTTTTCACGATTTTTATTTATATCGCCATTTCCATTCTTATGCTTTTATTTTCTTATAAATATTTGAGCCAAATTGATTGGCAAATGAATGTTACTATTTTTGGGGACTTGCTAGATTTAGAATTTTCTTTTTAAGTAGCCTATGCTTTTACTTTACCGTTTGCCGGGAAAACTTCCCGATGAAAAAATTATAAAAGTGCTAAGGCGGGATGTTTTTATTCTTATAAAAAAAATTTTATTTTTTATTTTGCTCTTAGTTCTGCCCTTGGTACTTTTTTATTTGGTAGTTACTTCTATTTATCCGGACATTCTTTATGGGCAGATTTCCCATCCCATTTTTCTTTTAATAGTAAGCTTTTATTATCTATTTCTTTGGGTGTTTTTCTTTTTTTCTTTTATTGATTATTATCTGGATATTTGGATAATAACCAGCGAGAGAATTATTAATATAGAACAACAGGGGTTTTTCGCCCGGACAATTTCTGAACAGAGACTAGACCGGGTTCAGGACGTTACCAGCGAAACCAAGGGATTTTTCCCGACTATTTTAAAATACGGCAATGTTTATGTGCAAACAGCCGGGGCTAAAGAAAGATTTTTTTTCCATGAGGTTCCGAATCCGGATCAAGTAAGGGATGTTATTATTAAGTTAGTGGAAAAGTGTAAAGTTGCTCATCATATTTGATATGAAGTTAAAAGATTTTGACTACCTTCTGCCGAAAAATTTAATTGCCCAAAAGCCTGTTAAACCGCGAGACCGCTCGCGGCTTCTTTTATTATCAAAAAAAACAGGAGAAATAAAACATGACCATTTTTATAATATTGTTGATTGTTTTCGGCCAGGCGATGTTCTCGTCCTTAATAATTCCAAGGTAATGCCGGCGAGATTATTTGGAAGGAAAAAAGATACGGGAGGAAAAATTGAGGTTTTTCTTTTGAAAAAAAATTCGTCGGCGATTTGGCAATGCTTGATCGGCGGGCGGGGAGCGAGAGTCGGTCTAGAAATTGAATTTAAGAAAAAAATGGAAGCTAAAATTATAAAAAATAATCAAAATGGAACCTGGGAATTAAAATTTAATAAAAATAAAAAAGAATTTGTAAAAATCGTAAATAAAATCGGATTGATGCCCCTGCCTCCCTATATAAAAAGAGATAAAAAACAGAAATCTGACGACATGAATTATCAGACGGTTTACGCCAGCGAAAAAAAAACAGGATCCGTAGCCGCCCCGACCGCCGGTTTTCATTTTACCCCGGCCTTGTTAAAGAAATTGGAGAAAAAAGGCGTACATATAGAATATGTGACTCTTCATGTTGGCTTGGGAACTTTTGCGCCCGTTAAGGTTAATAATATAAAAAAACACAAAATGCATGCGGAGTGGGCGGAAGTAGATAAAAAAACTATCGCTAGAATTTTTTTGGCCAAATCTGAAGGCAGAAGAGTGATAGCGGTAGGGACAACGAGCGCGAGGGCGCTGGAAACGATTTTTTCGCATATCGCTAGTCGCAAATCGCATATCGCAAATAAATTACAAACTTCAAATTCGTTATGCGATATGCGTTATGCGATACGCGATTATTCCGGTTGGACGGATATTTTCATTTATCCTGGCTATAAATTTAAGATTGTTGATGGCCTGATTACCAATTTTCATCTGCCCAAATCCACCCTTTTAATGCTGGTTTGCGCTTTGGCCGGAAAGAAAAATATTGATAAAGCTTATAGTGAGGCCATAAAAAGGAAATACCGGTTTTATAGCTATGGAGACGCGATGTTTATCTATGATAGTCCGCGTAGGCCCGAAATTTGATTTTTTTTTCGCTTAGTGTTATAGTTGTTGTAGAAATAAAATAATAAAATAATATAGAAATAAAATAACCTAGAAATCTATATAATAGATTTTTCTCTTAAATTTTTATATTATTTTATTATTTTATTATTTTTAAATTAAATGTTAAGGAGTTTTTTTAGTTTTGTCTTTGAATTAGTCAAAATCATCGTTATATCTTTGGTAATTATAATTCCAATCAGGTACTTTTTAGTCCAGCCGTTTTATGTCAAAGGCGCTTCTATGGAGCCTAATTTTTATGATCATGAATATTTAATTATTGATGAAATTAGTTATAGATTCAGAGAACCTACCCGGGGAGATATTATAGTTTTCCGTTATCCGAAAAATCCGCAGGAGTATTTTATAAAAAGAATTGTTGCTTTGCCCGGCGAAAAAATTCAGATAAAAGACGGGCAGGTTCATATTGCCAATGATAGCGATTTAAATAGTTTTATTTTGGACGAACCGTATTTGGCCAGCGGGACCAAAACCTATAGCTTATCAGAGGATATAGTAAGTTTGGGCGAGAAAGAATATTTTGTTCTAGGAGATAATCGCAATTCCTCAAAAGATTCCCGCAGTTTCGGTCCGGTCAACCGAAGTTTTTTAACCGGGCGGGTGTTGCTCCGCGGCTGGCCTTTTAGCCGGATCAGCCTGTTTAAATTGCCTGAATACCAATATTAATATGCTGAGAAGAAAAAACACAAAAAATCAAAAGCCAAAAATCAGGAGAGTAAAAGAAAAAGAGAAAAGCGGCGGTTTCGCATTTTCCCGCTTAAAAGGAATGAAAGATGTTTTGTTTGACGAATACAGATACTGGGATTTGGTGACAAAGAAAGCGACGGAATTGGCGCGAGCTTATGGTTTCAAAAGAATTGAAACTCCGGTTTTGGAAAACACAAAATTATATGAAAGATCAAGCGGCAGAAGCAGCGACATCGTCACCAAGGAGATGTATACCTTTGTTGACAAAAACGGAGAAAAAATTTCTTTGCGCCCGGAAGCCACCCCTTCTTTAGTGAGGTCTTATATTGAGCATGGCATGTTTAACCTGCCCCAGCCGGTTAAGATGTTTTGGCTGGGTCCTATTTTCAGGCATGAGAAACCGCAAGCCGGCCGGTATCGGCAGTCATTTCAATTTAATTTGGAAATATTCGGCGAAGAGGCGCCGGTAGCTGATGTTTTATTAATTCTACTGGCTTATAATTTTTTCTGCGAACTGCAGATTAACGCCCAAATTCAGATTAATAGCATTGGGTGCGAAGAATGCCGCAAAGAATATTTGGCCAAACTCCTTGAATTTTACAAAGAGAGGGGGCGACGGTCTAAATTGTGCGGCGATTGCAAGAAGAGAATAATAAAAAATCCCTTGCGGCTCCTTGATTGCAAAGAAGAAAAATGTTTGGAAGCCAGGGAAGAAGCTCCGCAGATAGTGGATTATTTATGCGACAGTTGCCGGGAGCATTTTATTAAAGTTTTGGAATATTTGGACGAATTGGATATTAATTACAATCTGAACCCTTATTTGGTAAGGGGGTTGGATTATTATAACCGGACCGTATTTGAAATTTGGGCGGTTGAAGAAGGCGGGGCGATGCCGAGCAAACTAGCCTTGGGCGGCGGCGGTCGGTATGACGGCCTGGTAAAATATATGGGCGGTCGGCCGACACCGGCTTGCGGATTTGCCGTGGGGATAGAAAGAACGATAACCAGAATAAGGGAAAAAAATATCCCCCTGAAAAGCGAGGAAGGGGATCTAATATTTTTAGCCCAGTTAGGGGAGCAGGCCAAGCGCAAAGCTTTTGTTTTATTTGAAGAGTTGCGCCGGGCCGGATTTAAAATTCGGCAAGCTTTCACCAAGGACAGCCTAAAAGTCCAATTAGAAGAAGCTAATCGGATAGGGGCGAAATTTAGCCTTATTTTGGGGCAGAAAGAAGTTATGGACGGGACCATTTTATTCAGGGATATGGATTCCGGGATTCAGGAGGTTATCACCCAGAAAAAAATAAAAGAAGAAATAGAAAAAAAGTTGAATTTAAATAAAGAAAAATAATAATCATTGCTTGCGCTTCTTTTTAGAAGCTAATTGAAACAGCGGGAAGGCGCAAGCGCTATAATAATATTAAATATATTAATCCCGCCCTTCTTGAAGGCGGGGCTAGAACGGAGGTGTAAGGTGGCTGAATTCAAAAGGAAAAAGGGTGAAAGTTTTGAGGGTTTTTTAAGAAGATTCAATAAGGCCCTGAAACAGAGCGGAAGGCTTTATGTGGCTCGCCAGAAGCAACATCGGGAACCGAAGAAGAACAAAAGGCAACAGAAAGAGTATGCTTTGACGAGTTTGCGCTTAAGGAAAGAAAAAGAATATTTGAGAAAAACAGGAAAACTGGTTGAGGATAATTTCAAGAGAAAGCGATAGTTTATCTAAGCGTGATTTTTATGCCAAATTTATCGGAAAAAATTAACGGAGACCTGAAAATGGCCATGCAGGAAAAAAACGAGATAGCCGTTTCCGTTTTGCGTATGCTTATTAGCGCTATTCGGAACAAAGAAATATCCCTGCGCAAGGGCGAAGAAATAAAATTGGCTGATGAACAGATTATCGAAGTTGTAAAATCCGAAATAAAAAAACGCAAAGATTCAGTTGAGGCCTATAAAGCCGGCGGCCGGCAAGACTTAGCCGACAAGGAAAAAAAGGAAGAAGAAATATTGGAATTATACATGCCGCCCCAGATAAGCGATGAAGAATTGGAGAAAATTGTCAAAGAAACCATAAATTCTTTGGAGGAAGCGAGCGAAAATGATTTTGGGAAAATTATGGGGCAGGTTATGGCCAGGGTTAAAGGCCAAGCCGATGGCAATAAAGCGAGCGAAGCGGTTAAAAAAGTTTTAGCTGAAAGCAAAAAATAATTCGTATAAAATAAAACCCCGCCCTTCGTGAAGGGCGGGGTTTTTGTCATTCTAAAATTTTGGAAAAAAATTTTTAAAGTTTTCCATGGGTGTCTTGGAATAATGTTTTATCCGGTTGCGGGCGTTGGCGGTTTTAACAAATTTTAGCCAGGCCCGGTTTGGTCCCGGGCGGTTTTTATCTATGATAATTTCCACCAGATCCCCGCTTTTTAATTCTTTATCCAAATCGGCTATTTTATCGTTAACCAGGGCCCTGGTTGCCTTATTGCCGATTTCGGTGTGGACAGCGTAAGCGTAATCAATCGGCGTAGATCCTTCCGGAAGTTCAAAAACATCGCCCTTGGGAGAAAAAACGAAAATTCTGTTGCCGAAGATGTCAAATTTTATTTTTTTTACGAAGTCATTCGTATCCTCAGCTTCCCGCTGGATATCTAAGATTTCTCTGAACCAATAAAGCGGTTTTCCTCTTTGCCGCCCCTTTTTTGTTTGTAATACCAATGGGCGGCGAGACCGTAAAGGGCTTCGTCATTCATTTCTTTGGTTCTGATTTGAAATTCAATGGCTTTTTCTTCCAGACCAAAGACGGTGGTGTGCAGGCTTTTGTAGCCATTAGGTTTTGGCGAGGCGATATAATCCTTAAAGCGGTTGGCTTTTGGCTTCCAAAGAGTATGGATGATTCCCAAGACTTTATAACAATCATTAACGTTTGGCACAATAACCCGGAGGGCGAAAACATCATAAATTTCATTAAATTGCCTGTCTTTTTTCTGCATTTTTTGGTAAATACTGTAAAGGTGTTTAAATCGGCTTTCTATTTTATATTTAATGCCGGCTTCTTCAAAATTTTTCTTTAAAATATTTTTTATCCTTTGGATATATTGGGTATGTTCAACCTTCTTTTCCACTTCGTATTTATACTCTATTTTTTTATATTCTTCCGGGTAAAGATGCTTAAAACAAATGTCTTCCATCTGCCATTTCAAACTCCAGATTCCCAGAAGTCCGGCAATGGGAGCGTAAATTTCCAGGGTTTCCTTGGCGATACGCAGGCGTTTTTCCGGCGGCAGCCCTTCCAAGGTCCTTAAGTTGTGGAGACGGTCAGCAAATTTAATTATAATAATCCTTAAGTCGCTTGCCATGGATAGGAACATTTTTCTTAAACTTTCCCGGTATCTTTCAATGCCGCGATATTTTATTTTGCTTAATTTGGTGATTCCCTCAACCAAATAAGCGGTTTCTTCTCCGAAATTGTTTTTTATATCCTCCAGAGTATAATCGGTATCCTCGGGAATATCATGGAGGATGCCGGCGATGACTGTATTTAAATCCGCCTTAATTTGCGCCAAAACAAAGGCTGTATGCAGGCAGTGCTGGATATATGGTTCCCCCGTCTTCCTTTTTTGTTCGCCATGGGCCTTCATGGCAAAATCATATGCCAGTTTCAGCATGTCCGTATCCGCTTTGGGATTATTTTCTTTAATTTTTTTTACTATTTGTTCAATTGTCATTTTGTTTGCCCTCTGGCTTTTATTTATGTTATAATAGTATTAAATAACAAAAGAGGGGAATAGTCAACGCGGCGGAAATAATAAAATAATAAAATAATAAAATAACAAGATAATATAAAAAATTCCTAATTGACCCAATTTCTAATTTCTAACCCGCCTACCTAGCTGCCGTAGGCTAGCGGGCAGGTAAAAATTCAAATGTCCAAATGTCTAATTTCCAAATTAGAAACATTTTTGACATTAGAAATTCAGGAATTAGACATTTTTTAGAAATTAGGTCTGCCCCGCAGTGAAACAAGGTTTTTACTACCGGGGTGAATTATCACCCCGCCAGAGGCGGAGGATCCCGTCCGCCATGAATATAATAAAGTGGCGGGAGAAATTAGAAATTTTACAAAATGGTGTTTAAATCCAAAAAAAATTTAATAATTATAGTAATGTTTTTAGCTATAGCTAGTTTTGTGATAGCTGATTTTGTTTACGCCCAGGCCGATTTAGGAATGGAATACGGAGAGCAAATCGGGTTAAGCGGAGATGACCCGCGCATTATAATCGCCCGGGTTATTCAAGCGGCTTTGGGATTCTTGGGAATTATAGCGGTTTGTTTGATTATGTACGCCGGCTGGATGTGGATGGTTTCCGAAGGCAACGAAGAAAAAATTGCCAAAGCCAAGAATATTTTGAAAAACGCTATTATCGGTTTGGTAATTATTTTGTCCTCTTTTGCCATTGCCAGTTTTGTTTTAAACAGATTGATGGGAGCGACTTTTGGCGGCCCGAGCGGGGGCGCTGGCGGCGGCCCGAGCGGGGGCGCTGGCGGCGGCATCGGCGTTTTGGGCTCCTGCTCGGTAGAAAGCGTTTATCCTGAACCCAGCCAGCAGGAGGTGCCAAGAAACACTTCCATTATAGTAAGTTTCAGGGAAGAAATTGACCCCAAAACCATTTGTGATGACACCAATAATAACGGAGTTTTTTGCGATGCCGGCGATGAGATTAAAAAAGAAAGCGTCCCTTCGGACAACCATGTCAAATTATTCAAAACTAGCGATCCAAACAGCATTATTACCGGAATTAATGTTATTACAAAGGACAACAAGGTTTTTGTTTTTTCCCCGAAAGCTTATCTTGGTTCTCCTTCGGAAAGCGTTTGGTATACGGTTTATTTAAGCAATGACATAAAAAAGTCGGACGGGGGCAATGTTTTTAGTTCTTGCAGCCGAGACTATTTGGAGTGGCAGTTTAAAGTGAGCGAAAAACTTGATTTAACCCCACCGCAAGTAAGAGCGGCGGATAAAGGGGGAATTTTGCCCAAGCCGGGCAGTACTAAGCCGAGAAACTCTGTTATTCAGATAAATTTTAACGAAGCCATCAACCCCTTAACCGTTTCCGGCAACGCGGAAGAGGTAAGCGGCCAGATAGCGGTAAAATGCGTAGGCGGAGTTGATTGCAATCCGGCTAACGATGGGTATTTTTCCTGCGGAGCCGATACCTGCCTTAAAGGGAAATTTAATATTTCCAATCAATACAAAACCATAGAGTTTATAAGCGATATTCAATGCGGAGTTAACGGCTGCGGAGAAAAAATTTACTGCCTGCCCGGAGACAGCCAGATAAAAGTAGAAATAAAAGCGGCGGTTTTGGCTGATTGCGGAGCTGATAATTGCGCCAGCCGCAGCCCTTACAATACATGCGCTAACAGCCATTGTCAGGATGGGGAGGGGAAGAATTATCCCCTATCCCTGCTTCCCCTGGCCGGGGTGGCTGACATGGCTTTCAATTCCCTGGATGGCAATCGAGACGGAGATGCTGACGGCCCAGCCAGTTTTTATAATGAAAACAGCCCCAATCCCCTTGCCGGCGATAATTATCAATGGCTTTTTTCCATTAGTGAGATAGTTGATTTAAGCCCGCCGGAAATTACCGCCACTTCCCAGGAAAATTCGTTCGGAGAAGAGCGGCTCCTTAGTCAGGGGGCTACCGGCGCTCATTTGGCCAAGCCGATTTTAATAGATTTTAACAAAGCGATGATGTCTTCCAGCTTGAGAACGGGCAGTATAATAATAAATAATGGCAGAGACGATATTGAACATAAGTTGATTAATCTAATTTCTGCAAAATCCACCCTCTCTCCTCCTGAACCGGATCCGGAATTGCCGGGATATTGGATAGCGAAAAATAATATAGATAATAATGATGATGGCGACCCGGACGGGACAAGGGTGGAAATAAGGCACTCCACCTTTAATGATTCAACTAGGTATCGGGCGCAAGTCGGTTCCGGGGTAAAAGACATAAATCAGAATTGTTTTAAGCCGAGCTCGGGGCCGGGCTGCGCCGGCAATCCTTCCTGTTGCGCCGGCGCGCCAACAGCGGGGAGCGAATGCCCTTAGTATAAATCCGAAATCCGAAACTCTAAATCCTAAACAATACCAAATTACCAAAATCCAAATATCCCAAACAGCTATCAAAATATGAAGTTTTGAATTTTGATAATTTGAATTTAGAATTTGTTTAGGATTTAGAGCTTAGAGTTTTTAAAAAATGGCGTCTAAATTAAAGAAAAACTTAATAGTGATAGCGCTTTTGATTATAGCCAGTTTTATTGTGGTTAATTTTGCTTTTGCTCAAGCGGATTTGGGGATGGAATACGGGGAGCAGATAGGGCTTAGCAGCGAAGATCCGCGGGTAATGGCGGCCAACGTCATCAGAATCGCCTTGGGATTCTTGGGAATTATAGCGGTGAGCCTGATTATTTACGCCGGCTGGCTCTATATGACTGCGGCCGGCGAAGAAGAAAAGATTGAAAAAGCCAAGAAGATTTTAACAGGAGCGATTATAGGTTTAATTATAATTTTATCTTCCTTTGCCATTGCCAGCTTTGTTTTAAATCGGTTGCTTACGGCTTCTACCCCCGGTGTCGGGACGGGAATTGATACGGGCGCAGGGCCAGGAATCGGTCCCGGCGTTGGTCCGGGGATTAGTGATGATGAAATAATTTCCTGCGACAGCATGGCCGGCCCGGACACTTGCGAAGCTGACGCGACTTTATGCCCCGAAGGTTTTTATTGCGATACCGGAAGCTGTATTTGCCGAGCCGGCGGCGGCTATGGGGAATTCTGTGACGGAGACGGCGGAACAACCACCTGCGAGGCGGATGATAATTTATGTTCTGGCTATTTGACTTGCGATACTGAAACGTGCACCTGTTTAGGGGCGCCGGTGATTGAGTGGGTCAGCCCGGCGGACGGAGCTTTGGGAAATTTGGTTACCATAGGCGGAAGATATTTTGGCAGCGCAACCGGCAGAGTTTATTTTTGGGATGGGAGTGATTATATAATGACAGCAGCGGAATTTCCCGGTAGCGTGAATGCAAATTGCGATAATAATTGGCAAGATAATCAGATAGTTGTTTTAGTGCCGTCTGCGGCGGTTTCCGGACCGATAAGGGTTGTAACAGCAGATGGGCGCGAAGATACAACTGATAATGACCGCGGCCCCAATCTTGACGATTTTGTTGTTAATGATATTGTCCGACCCGGACTTTGCAAAGTGAATCCGGGAGAAGGAGTAATGAACGATGCCATTGCTTATCATGGTTTGAATTTGTCGGGGAGCGCGGCTTATTTTGGCGGCCAAACAAGCAATGTCGCGGCTTTGGAACCCTCTTTTGGCGATAATTTGGGAGGGACAGCCAAAGTGCCAAATATCAGGGTTGGAAAAACCACTACATTTGTTTCAAGCATGGGCATAGCCAGTAATTATTTTCGGTTCACAAAAAAAGCGGAACCATATGCCGGTCCGACCATTACTTTTTTTGAGCCGGCCCAAGGCGCTCCGGACCAATATGTAACTATCTATGGCCGGAGTTTTGGCAGAATTAGGGGAACGACCAACCATGTTTATTTCAAGGGGGCGACCCAGATAGAAGCCAGCTATCAGTTTCCGGAAATTTGCGCGGCCAGCGTTTGGAGCGACAACCAAGTTGTTGTGAAAGTGCCGGCCGGTTTGGCTAACGGGGATTATATTATAAGCATGGAAATAAGCGGCCAGACGATAAACTCCGAATCTTCTTTTAAAGTTGATAGCAGTTTGGCTCTGGCGCCGAGTTTGTGCAAAATTGATCCAACCATGGGGCCGAACAACAGCCCGATAAGTTTATGGGGAGAAAATTTTGGGCAGCAGGCTACAGGTTTAGTAAGATTCTATTCTAATAAAAATCAAAATAATATAAGTTTTTGGGGCGATGAAGGCGACGCCCAAAAGATAGTAACTACTGTCCATCAGGAAGCGCAAACCGGTCCGGTTCAAGTTGTCCAGAGCGCGCTTTTTGGCAACGGTTTGAATTTCAGAGTTGGCAGCTGCGCTAAAAATGAAGATTGCGGTTCTGGCAAGGTTTGTTGTCCGGCCGATAGCAGCGAATCCGGCCAATGCAAGGATAACCCGGACCAATGTTATATTCTTGTCGCCAGCTCGGTTTATGAGTGGGAATTTTCTACGGGAGCCGGGGAACCCGTTGTTCCCCCAACTTATTATAGTTGTTTGGGAAGAAGTTATGTAACCGGCAATTGCGATCCTTTGCCCTGCCCAAATTCCGCCGGCGTTTGTTCGCCTTATAATAATATTGCCGCGGGTGAGAGTTTTTGCGAATGCTGTTGTGAGATTGGCCAGGATGCCAGAGATTGTTGCCCGCCCCTAGTTTGCAGGGGCGCTTGCGGCAGCGACACTTCAAACGACAATGTTGGCCTTGGCCATTGCTCCGGTTGCGCCAGCGCCGGCACAACCCAGGCCGAGCATGATGCGGCCTGCAATTGTTTCGGGCATAGCGGGAAAATTTGCGATACAAGCGTAGCTGGCGGCGTTTGCCGAGATTGCGAACAATTATCCTCGGCCGAAGAATGTTCAAAGCACACGACTTGCTGCGTTGACGCCGTAAACGGTAATATCTGCCGGGGAGGAATGGGCAAAACGGGAATGGTTAATTATAATAATTTAGCTTATTGCCAATATTATCAGTGCGCGGATGGCGGCGGAGTTTGCGATTCAAGTCCGGTAGCCAGTTCAACCAGAAGCGTTTTTGAAACCAGAGAAGAATGCGCAATCGGATGTTCGCAAATAAGCCGGCCGGGCGAAAAATGCGTGGCCACGACCACCCCGACTCAGACGACTTGCAATCCCGGTTTTAATTGCGGTCCGGGCTATAGCTGTCTAGATGACCTGGATCAGGAAATTTGTCCCACTTGCTGTTGTGATCCGAGCGTGCCGCAGGTTAATGCCAATGGTTTAATTTGCGCGCCGGACAGAGAGCCTTGTACCGGCTACAATCGCGGGCTTTATTGCGGCTGTGAACAAGATGAAGACTGCGGTTTTCCGGATACGGTCGGTTGCGCTTCTGATACCTGCTGCCGGAGCCGGCCTGAAGTTTCCGGGGTTTATCCGGCTGAAGGAGCTACCGGCGTTTGCCTTAATACTTCAATTTCCGCAAGCTTCAGCCAAAAAATGAACATTAACAGCTTTGTCGGCAATGTAATTGTAGCCGGGGATTATGGGAACAGCGTTTGTCCGGCCGGAACCCAATACTTGGCTTTAAAACATGAGACGATCAAGCAAAAAAATACTGCTGTAAATTTTTATCAGAACGTTTTGGCGGTTGTAAAAAGATTAAGCGGTTCTTGGCTGGGCGGAAGAGCTTTGGCCGATACGCCTGACCCGAACCATAATTACTGCGCCATTACCGGCATAACAAACGGCGTCCAAAAAGCGGATGGAACCACTGATTTGACCTTTAACCTTAATAAACCCCTGGACATAAACCGGACTTATTATGTGATAATAAAAGGAGACGAAAATTTAAACAGCGGCCAAGGCGTATTTTCTGATTGGGGGATCGGCATGAACGGTCCGGACACGGCGGCTCTTGGCGGACAAACTTTTTCCCGAGCAAAGATTTGGTCCTTCACTACCGGGGCGGCTGCCGGCCGAGATGATTGCAAACTGTCCAGCGTCACGGTTAGCCCGGCAAGCTATTTATTTAGAAAAGCCGGACAAATCCAGTCTTTTCAAGCCCGGCCCCGTTCAACCGACGGCCAAATTCTAGTGGCCATACCCGGCTACTACGACTGGGAATGGAGTTGGGTTTCCAGCAAGCCGGAGGTGGCAACGGTTAATAATTCCGATGATTCCATCCAGCCCGTAACGGCCAAAGACGTTAAAGACGGCAAATCTTATATTAACGCGACCGCCACCATTACCAAAGACACAATTTTTGATACCGAGGGCCAGGCTAAAACCGGTCAGGCTGAAGTTTATGTATTTTTATGCGAGAATCCCTGGCCGCCGTTTAAAACAGACGGAAGCTGGGAGCCATGGAAAGATTCTTTGCAAGGCGCGGATTGCTTATCCGGCACCGGCGATTGCGTAAACACCAATTATGAATTTTATTATTGCCGCGATCGGGGCGCGGCCGGTCCGGCTGATGATTTGCCGGCGATTTTATCCGAGAATACCATTATCAGAGGAAGATCAAGCGCGCAGGATATTCTGAAAGAAGCTTATTTTTTCCGGGAGGAAACTCCCGATGTTTCCGAAGTCAATCTAACCGTGGCCAGTATTCCGAGCGAGGGCCGAAAAGTAATTTTAAGCTGGACGCCGATTTCCGTGCCACCCGACGAGGTTTTGGCCGATTATAGGGTTTATTACGGCACAAGCAGCGGCAGGTATTCGGTGAATATAGGCGCCGGGTCAACGACTTATTATGAGGTTGATAATTTGAACAACAACCAGACTTATTATTTTTCCATTGTGGCCGAGTACATAAGCGGAGCCGTAAGCGGTTATTCCAACGAGGTGTCAGCTACTCCCGAAGATACCGTAGGCCCAGTAGTCCCGACAATGGCTTTAGAGCCGGGAGACAGAAAAGTAACAGTAAGCTGGACAGATAATAGCGGAGGCGAGGCGGTTAGTTTTAGGATTTACTACAAGGCAACTGATACATGCAATGATTCTGTAAGTTTTGGCGATTCACGGGTGCCAATAAAAAATCCGGAGACTTTTAACTTAACCAATGAAGTAGCTTATTGTTTCGGTTTAGCGGCTTATGACGCAGAGGGGAATCGGAGCGATATGGTTACCGGTTCGGTAACTCCGGTGGCGCCAACCCCATAGCATCTCTTTATTAATTTCTGAATTATAATTTCCAATTTCTAAATTATTTTAGAAATTAGGTGAATTATCAGCCAGAGGCTGACCCGCCTTTGGCGGGGAAATTCCCTTTATGTATTATTTGAGCGAAAAAAGAAATAAATTGGCATATTTAGGTTTATTAACCCTAGGGTTCAGTTTGCTTTTATTTGGTTTTCGCTCCAGCCAACAAATTATTCCTGCTTCGGCCGCAGACGCTCCCAACCCGGACGCAATTGCCATTCGGGTTATTCCCAACCTCGGCCATTACGGTGTTTCCCGCTGGTATAACCAGCAGGGATTCAAGGGCTCGCCCCAACCCCTTACCATTGACGGTTACGAGGCGATTCGGGACGGCCGGACAATCTATGTCAATGCCGCCAATGTGGTTGGTGATAATTTATATACCAATATCTACCTCATTTCCTATAATCAGGAAGCGGAAGCCGCCACCAAGAGCATCTTAGAGCAGATTATTTCCCATTGGAAATTTAACACCAATATTGACAACGCGGAGTTAAAAGAAAAGATAACTCGCGACACCAAGAGACTGTCAAGATTGGCGGAAATAAAAATAGCCCTGGATAATTATAAAGAAACAAAGGGGCATTACCCGAAATTAGAAGCGGGCACGTATTTGGCCAACAAAACCATTTCCACCTGGCCCAGCTGGCAGCAGACCCTGGCCAAGGAATTGGGCGTGGGCTTGCCCACCGACCCCGTAAACAAATTAGGCGCTTGCCCGGGTTATGATTCCATCACCTGCTGGAACGAAGCTGGCAAAACCTTTGCCGGCGCGACATTGCCGGACGGCACCCTGGAATTGCCGGCCGACAGCAACGCTTTTGTTTACACGGCCGCCACTGACGGATCAAGTTATGATGTTTGCGGAGTTATGGAATCGGGTTATATCAATCTGGGAGCGGGAGCCTGCGCCGGCAGCGCCGCTTTCGGCGAAACCTTGGCAAACAGAAACCCGGTTATTACTTGCGGAACTTTGGTCGGAACGCCCGGTGAAGAATTTAAGGGATATGTTGGCGCGAGCGATCCGGATGGAGACGTGCTTACTTGGAGTTTAGATACATCCGGTACAAATTGGACCGGCTGGTCAGCCGCTCCGGTTTTACGGGATACCGCCAATTTAAACCAAAAAGAAATTTATTCTCTCAGGGCCGGCAATAACGGAAACTATAATTTTTCCGTGGCGGTAAATGACAGCCGGGGAGGGACGGCCACGAAAATCTGCACTATAAAAATAATGTCCGTTTCTTCTCCTTGTTTGACCGACGGTTCATGCGATGGCGTTTGCCCGGCTAATTGTACGGCTGCTGATGATCCGGACTGCAAAATAACCGGTTGTAGGCCCGGAGACGGGAAATGCGATCCGGCTGTTGAATGTTCAACCGGCGGTTCGGGCGATTGCAAAGTAGCTGACTGCTGCGGAAACGGAACTTGCGACGCGGCTTCGGGAGAAAATTCGGAAAATTGTCCGGAGGATTGCGGTTCCGCGCCGGTTGTTCGCGATTGCCAATTCAATATTACCTTTCCTTGTTTGTTGCAATAATTTTTCCGGACATAAGAATTAAATATTTATAATTTAATCATAACCATATGCAACCAAACAATTTAACTAAAATTAAAAAATTAGAAAGGCAATTAACTGTCGGAGTTATTTTGTTGTTTGTTTCAGTTATCGGATTTTTAGCCATATATGACTTAGGCCCGGGCCAAGAAGCATTGGCCATAACCGGCAATTATAACAAAAATGATACAGACAATAATAGCCTGAATTTCAACGACTGGAATAATCTGCCTAATGATTTCGTGGCTAAGAGCGGGGACACGATGGTTGGTAATTTGATTTTAAATAACAGGCTCGGCCTAGGTGCCAACAACCCAAACAGTCAGATTCATATTTATAGCGCCACCGGAAATAACGCCGAAATTGATCTCCAAAGCGTTGCCGGGACAAATAACCATTGGGGCATATATAACGAAAG